>CAIKFU010000105.1 GCA_903826775.1 uncultured beta proteobacterium
CATGATGGTTTTTCCCGTATGCCGATTTTTAAGTTCGTTTAGTGCGCTATTGACTCGATTAGCAAATTGCATAATGCTTTCACCGCCGTCAAGTTCATGGTTTGGATGCCGTTCACAGTATGCCTTCCAAATATAGGGCTGAAGTTGGGGAGCTTCATCGATTTTCATGCCTTGAAGGGCTCCATAATGGCGTTCCCTGAGAGTTGGGGTAGCGATTGCTTTAAGGTTTAATGCTTGGGCTACCGCTTTTCCAGTATCGGCAGCGCGGAGTAAGTCACTCGTATACAGCAGGTCAAAGTGAAGCCCAGATTGTTTTAGTGCCGTTGCCAGTTGTGCGGCTTGTTCTTGACCGCGCTGATTTAAATCAATATCGGTATGGCCTTGCATGCGTCGCTCTGCATTCCAACTGGTTTCTCCATGCCTTACCAGGCAAAATCGGGTTAAATTGTTCATGGTGTTTTAATCAATACAATTGCATTGCTGTTCAAGTGTTTTTCGCTCAGCCCTGACCAGCCCCACATTTTTCTTGAAGGTATTTTTGAGGATGAGGGCGTTAATTTACTTGATTTTGTCCTAAATCAAGTGTTTTGGAGTTTTATTTGACTGTAAATTTTCATTAAACCAGTTAATTCGGCCGCTATCCGTATTTGCCCCCCCTAGAAGCCATCAGGTTACTGTAGGATTTGGCTGGGTTAATGCAATGATTTAGAATAAAAGTCCTTACTACGTGTGGTGTTAATGGATAGCAATTTGGTAAGCGTAGGAAGAATGGGTAAATCCAACCCAAGTACATTCATCAAAACCGAGGAAATATCAATGGCTTCAGAGAAATCAAAGATTATTTACACATTAACAGACGAGGCGCCGCTTTTAGCGACTTGTGCTTTTTTGCCCATCATTCGAACGTTTGCAGCGCCAGCTGGTATCGATATTGTTACAAGTGACATTTCGGTTGCAGCGCGTATTCTCGCCTCGTTTCCAGAGTGTTTAACGGAAGATCAAAAGGTTCCGGATAATTTAGCTGAACTGGGTCGCATGACATTGCTGCCCGATACCAACATCATCAAGTTGCCAAATATTAGCGCATCGGTCCCCCAATTGCAGGCGGCAATCAAGGAATTGCAATCTCACGGTTACAAAATCCCAGATTTTCCTGATGATCCCAAAACCGATGAAGAGAAGTCGATTCGAACGCGCTATTCTGCATGTTTAGGCAGCGCCGTCAATCCAGTATTGCGAGAAGGCAATTCGGATCGCCGTGCTCCTCCCGCTGTTAAGCGATACGCTCGAAAAAACCCCCATTCAATGGGTGAGTGGAGCCAGGCTTCCCGCACGCATGTGTCGCATATGCATGGCGGGGATTTTTACTCAAGTGAAAAGTCCATGACCATGACTAAAGCTTGCGACGTGAAGATGGATCTGGTGACCAAGAGCGGTAAGACCATTGTTCTAAAGCCCAAACTTTCCTTGCTGGAAGGGGAGATTATTGACAGCATGTACATGAGCAAAAAGGCATTGTGCGAATTCTATGAAAAGGAAATGGAAGATGCGTACAAGACCGGGTTAATGTTGTCTTTACACGTTAAAGCAACGATGATGAAAATTTCACATCCTATTGTTTTCGGACATGCGGTCAAGATTTTCTATAAGGATGCATTTGCAAAGCATGGAAAATTATTTGATGAGTTGGGTGTTAATCCTAATAATGGCTTAAGCAGCCTTTACGAAAAGATTGCAACTTTACCTGAATCGAAACGCGAGGAAATTATCAATGATTTGCATGCTTGTCACGAGCATCGTCCTGCGCTAGCAATGGTGGATTCGGCAAAAGGAATTTCAAATCTGCACTCTCCAAGCGATGTGATTGTTGATGCTTCAATGCCGGCTATGATTCGTATCGGCGGAAAAATGTGGGGTGCAGATGGGCGCCCACAGGATACGAAGGCCGTAATTCCCGAAAGCACCTTTGCCCGTATTTATCAAGAAATGATCAACTTCTGCAAGACTCATGGTAATTTTGATCCAACGACAATGGGTACAGTACCCAATGTGGGCTTGATGGCTCAACAGGCTGAAGAATACGGTTCACACGATAAAACGTTTGAAATCCCCGAGGCTGGTGTTGCGCGCGTAGTTGCTGATGATGGCACGGTACTTTTGGAACAAAATGTCGAAGAGGGTGATATTTGGCGTATGTGCCAGGTTAAGGATGCTCCGATTCGCGATTGGGTTAAGTTGGCGGTCAATCGTGCTAGGCTATCCAATACTCCTGCAATCTTCTGGCTGGATGAGTATCGACCACATGAGGCTGAATTAACCAAGAAGGTAAAGACTTACCTAAAAGACTACGATTTGACTGGTTTGGATATTCAAATCATGTCACAAACTCGGGCTATGCGTTTTACGCTTGAACGCGTCATTCGAGGAAAAGATACGATTTCAGTAACCGGTAATATCCTACGCGATTATTTGACTGACCTATTTCCGATTATGGAGTTGGGCACAAGTGCCAAGATGCTTTCGATCGTACCACTGATGGCTGGTGGCGGGTTGTTTGAAACTGGTGCAGGTGGATCTGCTCCTAAACATGTAAAACAATTGGTTGAAGAAAATCATTTGCGTTGGGATTCGTTGGGTGAATTTTTGGCGTTGGCAGTCTCATTAGAGGATATTGGTGACAAGACCGGTAATAAAAAAGCCAAGATTTTAGCCAAAACACTGGACGATGCTACAGGCACTTTATTGGAAAACAGGAAGTCCCCATCAACTCGAACGGGAGAACTCGATAACCGAGGCAGTCAATTTTATTTAGCCATGTATTGGGCTAAAGCTTTAGCCGACCAAGCGGAAGATAAGGAATTGCAGGCTTACTTTGCGCCTTTAGCTAAGGTACTAACTGAGAATGAGCAGAAAATTGCTGATGAACTTAAGGTAGCTCAAGGACATGCTGTCGATATAGGCGGTTACTACGATGCCGATTCTGAAAAATGTAAAGCAGTGATGCGGCCTAGTGCCACATTTAATGCCGCACTGGAAACTGTCCGCAGTACCTAATCAATAAATAAAATTAGCCGCGCAGCTAGGCGGCTCTGCAGTATGTAAATGGCAAACCATTCCATTTTTGGGGTGGTTTGCTTTTTTTTGGAGTTTTTCAAGCAATTATTTATACTGATCGATTAATTTAACTAAAGGAAATGCAATGACTGGGGAAGAAATTCAGCGCATACAAAATATTCTCGTATCTTCAGCAACTGATTTGGGTCTTAAGCTTGTTGCGGCAATCGCATTTTGGGTTGTTGGTCGGTTTTTGATTGGGTTGGTGGAGAGGTTAGTACGAAAAGGATTGCAAAGACAAAAGGTTGATCCGACCGTATTGCGCTATCTTGGCTCTATTATCACTATTACTTTAAATGTACTGTTGGTTGTCGGGATACTGGGTTACTTTGGATTTCAAACGACGACTTTCGCAGCATTATTTGCTACGGCAGGTATTGCAATTGGTGCAGCTTGGGCCGGACTTCTCTCGAATTTTGCAGCAGGAGTATTTTTAATTGTATTGCGCCCATTTACTGTCGGTGATATGGTTACTGCTGGCGGTGTTACTGGAACGGTAACTGAAATTGGACTATTTTCAACAGTTATTCATACGGCCGATAATGTCTCGACTTTGATTGGAAATAATAAGATTTTCGGGGACACAATACAAAATTTTAGTAATACTCCTTATCGCCGTGTAGACCTAAAGTGTCAATTATCAGGGGCAGCTGATCATCTGGCAGCAATGAAGTTACTGAAAGAGAAGGTTGCTGAAATCCAAAATGTATTGCCTGAGCCAAATGTTGAAGTGGGAATTTTAGAATCGAATTTAATTGGACCAGTTTTGGCAGTAAGGCCTTATTGCAATAATCAGTTCTATTGGCAAGTGTATTTCGATGCAAATCAAGTGATTCGTGAATCGCTAACCGCCGCTGGATTTCCAAGCCCAATGCCAGCTCAGAATGTTTTTGTAACCCAAAGTAGCTAGTATTTACTTAATAAGCCTACTCTGATATTAATATTTTGAGTTGTGTGCTTAAATTTAAATTCATAAAAAACCTCGCATTTTCGGCGAGGTTTTTTATAGTAACCTACGGAATTAATACTCAACGGTTTGCCCTTCAGTCATTGGGACTATTTTGATTGAGCTGCCTTTCATAGCAGACTGAAATTCAGCCAAAGTTCCTTTGGCCATTGGGTTTGAGTTGTAATGAATTGGGGTAACCATTTTTGGCTTAATCCAAGTCTTCAATGCATATGCTGCATCGTCTGGGTCCATAGTGAAATTGCCACCAATGGGTATGAGTACGAGATCTGGTTTGTAGTATTCGCTAATAAATTTCATATCACCGAATAGTCCCGTATCACCCATATGCCAGATTTTGAACCCATTTTCAAGCTCAATGATATAACCCATGGCCTCTCCTGCTGGAAGTGCCTCAGGTTTATCGGTAGCAGGGTTTTTTAAAACCAAAAGAGATGAATGTTCAGCTTGTACTGCCGTTATTTTAATTCCAGGTGCAGGATTGACATGGCCGGTTTTATTAAAACGATGCCCTAATTCTGCTGGAATGGTGCCTGAAAGTATCAGGGGGGTAACCATATCAGCCGGACCATAAAGTTTGGTGTTATTTAGTTTGGCGATAGCAGGTGCGTCTCCCAGATGGTCGACGTGCCCATGGGTTACCAAGAGGATGTCAATTGGGCCGAGGGCAGCGAAATCGGTTTTGTAGATTGCTGGAGTTTTTGGACCTGCTGATAACCATGGATCGATCAGGATGATTTTTCCAGCGGGTGTTTTGATGCGAAATCCGGCTTGACCTAACCAAAGTACCTCGGTTTTTGATTTAGCGGTTGTGCTGGTTGAAGCTTCTTTTTGAGCAAGGGCCATGTCAGCAAATAGAAATGACAGAAAAGATAAGACAAGTATTGCTGGTTTTCGAATGCGATGAGTAAAGTTCATGTATATATTTCCTTCTGTTAAGTTGTGGTCGGGGGAAGCTCTTAAAATTTAATGCATTAGTTCAATGTTTCAATTTTTACAATTGAGGCGCCATGGTTATTGCCCACCCATAGAATGGGTCGAGGTGTGGCTTCCTCAATAAATACCCGTCTAATGTTGGTTGAGCTTGGTAAAAGATATTCAACAATCTGGCTGTTCTGCAGATTGAGGCGCGCTATCTTGTCGGTCGTCATTGAGCCCGTCCATACATAATTATTTCGGTCCTTGATGGCATCATAGGGCGCTGAATAGGGAGTCGGCACTAACCACTCTTTCATCTCACCGGTTTTCGTATCTAGCATACCAATCTTATGTCCGCGATATTCGCCAACCCATAATCGATCTTGATCATCCATAGTACCGCGTCGTGGTGACGCACCTTTTGTCGGAAAACTATAGAATGAAATTTGACCGCTAATTGCGTCTATACGCCCGATTTCTTGCTGCCTAAAATCAGTAAAGAAAACGTTATTCTTTGAATCTGAAATAACGTCATAAATATTATGCTGCTCTTTGGAGTCCTTAAAAGGAGCCCAGGTTTCAACATTGCCGGTTTTAATGTCAAATCGATGTACCCCAGCAAAACCGCTATTTTGAGCCCAGACCTTTCCGTCTACGTTCCGGTTATAAGGCGCAACCTGATTTAATTGAGTGGAAGGTAGATTATCTTTTGGGGCAGGACGAAAATACTCAAATTTCTCAGTATTGGGGTCAAATCGGGCAATAGAAGCTTGGTACATATTGCCAATCCACAGCTGACCATCCCGATCCTCACGAATCGCAAGTATCCCTTTGGGATAGTCGGGTTTTGAAATATCCACTTCAAACTCTTTAATGGAGCCGGTTCCCGGATCCATTCGACCAATAATCTGTTCGCTAAAACTGGAATACCAAACCTGTCCCGATTTGCTGACTATCACATCATGCGCTTGCAATAGCGGCCTAGGTAATCCGTATTCGGTATAGATTACTTTTGTAGATTCACCAGTAGGCCTAGGAAATGTTTTTAATGCATAAGCCCAGGTGGGTCGATTATGAAGGTTGATTTGCGCTAAGAACTCGCCCATTTCGCGGTAAATATTGACCCGATCCTCGCCTTGCTCTTCCATTACTCGTGCACCCTTTCGCATCTGAGGGGCCCCGGGCATACTTTGGTTAACATAGCTTTGCATGCGGGGAAGCACAACCGTTAAAAAATCTTCGCTGCTATATTTAGACCTTACAACCCGATCCAATGTGTGACAAGTAACGCAAGTCAGCAGTGAGCGCTTTTCCCGGTCAGAGCCGGGCATACTTGCCATCCACTCGGCATTGGTTAGTTGTGCAGCAAGATCAGCAGTTTTTTTAAGTCGGATATCAAGGTTTGCTACCTTGTTGGGTTGCAGTGTTACTGATTGAGGTTTTTCTAGTTCATAACCAGTAGCGCGAATTTTGATTTGATATTGCCCTGGCGATAGTTTGGATCTTGGAAATTTGTAAAGACCTTCTTCGTTACTGATGACAGAGATCGTGATTGGAGAGTTGATTCGTTTTGCGCTAACTATTACACCTTCCATTTTTCCTTCCGCTTGTGACCTCACTATCCCACGCATAGCCAATTCATCATCAAATTCATTGGCAGCTCTTGCCGTATGGGTGTAATAACTTAGAATAAATACGATCTGCACGCATAAAATTGCGTAGAATTTAATTTTGCTCAATCTTGTCTCCAATGTTCTAGGTGAGTTGGTAATTTTTTAGTAAACAAACATTAATTCCAACCTTCTATCCTTTACAGCTATGCAATCTTATTACGCTTTTTTGTTGTTTGCGTTTGCCCGTGAATTAGAATTTAATTTGTTGCATAGCAATATAAATTGGACTTTTTAAAACTCCTATTAAGATGTTGTTATAAAACGCGTCGTCTTAAATTAGTGCGGTGGTATTTCACAACATTGATTTGGATCAAGCTGAGGGTTTGTTAATGAAGTATTTCGAAGGTGGCTTGGGGTTAACCCGAGACATCTCTTTTTAGTGAATGCGTAGAATGAATGCACCCAAAATGCTCGATAAACAACATGGGGATAGGAGAGAGTTTTGCAAACCAATATAGTTGATCCAAACTATTTTCACAAAGTAGTTGATTGCCAATGGGCGTGTCCAGCGCATACACCAGTTCCTGAGTACATCCGGTTAATTGCACAAGGGCAATATAGCGATGCCTATATGGTGAATTGGGTATCGAATGTGTTTCCCGGAGTGCTAGGACGGACGTGCGATCGTCCGTGTGAGCCAGCATGCCGTCGAGGTCGTGTTGAGGAAAACAATGGCTCTGATCCGGAGCCTGTAGCAATTTGTAGGCTGAAGCGGGTTGCAGCCGACCTCAAGGGTGATGTGAAAGCCAGGATGCCTAAAGCAGGCCCAAAAAATGGAAAACGCATAGCTTGCGTTGGCGCTGGTCCTTCCTCATTAACAGTGGCTCGAGATTTGGCGCCATTAGGGTATGAAATTACAGTTTTTGATGGAGAAGCCAAGGCCGGTGGATTTATACGTTCTCAAATCCCTCGCTTTCGTTTGCCTGAATCGGTAATTGATGAGGAGACTGGTTATATTCTCGATCTTGGTGTCAATTTTAAATCCGGGCATCGCATTGATTCAATTAATGCGTTAATAAGTCAAGGGTATGACGCAGTGTATGTAGGGTGTGGCGCACCTAGAGGCAGGGATTTGGATATCCCAGGGCGTCAGGAAGCATCCGAGCAAATCCATATTGGAATTGATTGGCTTGCATCAGTTTCATTTGGTCATGTTACAAGGATTGCTAAAAAAGTAATTGTTCTGGGTGGTGGCAATACCGCCATGGATTGCTGTAGATCAGCACGCCGTCTAGGCAGTGACGATGTTAAGGTTATTGTGCGAAGCGGTTTTGAGGAAATGAAAGCTTCTCCTTGGGAAAAGGAAGATGCAATTCATGAAGGCATTCCCATAATTAATTTTCATGTTCCGAAGAGTTTTGAATGCGTTAACGGAAAATTGGTTGGAATGAAATTTGAAGTAGTGAAGGCGGTTTATGATGACCAGGGTAAGCGTAGCTTGGTTCCATCAGGAGAGCCGGATGCTTATTTCGAGTGCGATACGGTTTTATTGGCGGTTGGGCAAGAAAATGCGTTCCCATGGATTGAGGCAAGTAGTGGAGTCCAGTTTAATCGATGGGGATTGCCTGTGTTGGACAGCAACACCTTTCAATCAACAAATTCAAAAGTCTTTTTTGGCGGTGACGCCGCGTTTGGCCCGAAAAATATTATTACAGCGGTTGCTCATGGCCATGAGGTTGCAGTTTCAATTGACCGTTTTCTGAATAGCGAGGATGTTGGACGCCGCCCACCTCCTACAACCAATTTGATGTCCCAGAAAATGGGGATTCATGAATGGAGCTATCACAATGATGTATCGGGTGATATTCGTAATCGAGTCCCTTGGGCCGAGGCGGAAATGGCCTTGGCCAATATCCGGGTTGAGGTCGAACTGGGTTTTGATGCGGCAACGGCTTTTAAGGAGGCAAATCGCTGCTTAAATTGCGATGTCCAGACTGTTTTTACTCGTGAGACTTGCATTGAATGTGATGCTTGCGTTGATATCTGTCCGATGGATTGCATAACCTTTACTGCAAGCTGCGATTCTGAAGGCGAGCTCAGGAAACATCTAAAGGCACCCGCTTTAAATCTTGCTCAGGATCTATACGTATCTGCAAGCCTAAAATCTGGCCGCATTATGGTTAAGGATGAGGATGTGTGTTTGCATTGCGGTTTATGCGCTGAACGGTGCCCAACTGGCGCATGGGATATGCAGAAATTTTTACTTAATACAACACAAGCAGGGCCGCATTGCCGTGATGACAAGGTTGGTCGGAAATCGGTGGAGGCCGTATGAAACGCATTGAATCTATAAATGACTTTGTTATCAAATTTGCAAACGTAAATGGATCCGGGTCGGCTTCTGCAAACGAATTGTTTGCAAAAGCAATTTTGAGAATGGGGGTCCCTGTTAGCCCTCGGAATATTTTTCCAAGCAACATTCAGGGAATGCCAACTTGGTATGAGGCTAGAGTTTGTGAAAAAGGCTACTTGGGTCGACGTGGCGGTGTAGATATGATGGTAGCGATGAATCCCCAGACTTGGGATACCGACATTGCTGAAATTGAACCGGGTGGATATCTTTTCTATGACTCAACACGATCTATTCCAGAGTCACAATTTCGCAATGATATCCATACCATTGGGGTGCCATTAACTGAAATTAGCAATAGCGCCTATACGGAACCGCGCCAACGTCAGTTGTTTAAAAATATTATTTATGTTGGCGCATTGTCTGCATTATTAAATGTCGATAGCGCAGTATTTGAAAAGTTGTTCTCAGAGCAGTATAGGGGTAAAGAGGCTCTACTTGACTCGAATATTAAAGCCTTTCATCTTGGATACGACTATGTCCAAAAGCACCTTGACTACCCATTAGGAATTCAGGTTCGCAAGGCGGATAAGGTAGGCGATCAGATTTTTACGGATGGAAATAGCGCAGCTGCCTTAGGGTGTGTGTACGGCGGCGCAACGGTTGCTGCCTGGTATCCGATTACGCCTTCATCTTCTGTCCCTGAGGCGTTTCAGAAATATTGTCAAAAATACCGCATAGATCCAGAAACCGGCATGGACCGATATGCAATCGTGCAAGCCGAGGATGAATTGGCTTCGATAGGCATGGTAATCGGCGCAGGTTGGAATGGAGCACGGGCATTTACTGCAACTTCAGGCCCTGGAATTTCATTGATGACGGAATTTATCGGGCTTGCATATTTTGCCGAAATTCCAGTAACCATTATTAATGTTCAGCGTGGCGGACCGTCTACAGGAATGCCTACTCGAACCCAGCAATCGGATTTGCTGGCCTGTGCTTATGCCTCTCACGGGGACACTAAGCATGTATTGTTATTTCCGGAGGATCCTTATGAGTGCTTCGAGCATTCAGCTAAGGCGTTGGATTTGGCTGAAAGATTGCAAACGCCAATCTTTGTCATGACCGATTTGGATATTGGCATGAATCAACGATTGTCGAAGCCTTTTGTTTGGGAAGCAGGGCGAGATTACGATCGTGGAAAAGTGATGACTGCTGAACAATTGGAGGCTGGAAAAGATTTCGGTAGGTATAAGGATGTAGACGGGGATGGTATTCCTTGGCGAACATTGCCTGGGACACACCCCACTAAAGGGAGCTTCTTTACTCGTGGAACTACTCGTGATCCATATGCCCGGTATTCTGAAAAAGGGGTTGACTATATTTACAACATGGAAAGGTTGCTACGCAAGTTTGAGACAGCTGCTTCCCTTGTTCCACAACCCATTTTTCGCAAGGCCAATAAACCAACGAAACTTGGAGTAATTTATTTTGGATCTACTAGTCCAGCGATGGCTGAGGCCTTGGATGTTTTATCGGAAGAAAAAGTGGAGTTAGATGCATTGAGGCTTTGTGCATTTCCATTTCCTAAGTCGGTCAGCGAGTTTATTAGCAAACACGAGAAGGTTTATGTAGTTGAGCAAAATCGAGATGCTCAGATGCACACCCTTTTATCAACGGAGTTGAAAATTGATCCGGCAAGACTGATAAAAGTGCTTCATTACGACGGCACTCCGATTACCGCCAGATTCATAGCGGATCAGATTTTGAAAGATTTAAAAGATGGCACTACAAATACAACTAGTTCCGGTAAGCATAAGGAGGTCGCATGACCTATATCAATAAGCCTAGCTTACATCATCCAACACTGACTACGAATAAGGTCGGTTATACCCGCCGCGATTATGAAGGGCGGATCTCCACTTTGTGTGCAGGATGTGGTCACGACTCCATTTCAGCAGCAATCGTTCAAGCTTGCTGGGAAATGGATATAGAACCTCATCGGGTTGCAAAACTTTCCGGTATTGGATGCAGCTCTAAGACGCCCGATTACTTTTTAGGGGCATCGCATGGTTTTAATACTGTTCATGGACGTATGCCATCCGTGCTAACGGGTGCGAATTTAGCTAACCGAGATTTGCTGTATCTCGGTATTTCTGGGGATGGGGATTCAGCATCTATTGGCTTGGGACAGTTTGCAAATGCCATGCGCAGAGGTGTTCGCATGGCCTATATTGTTGAAAATAATGGTGTATACGGCCTTACAAAGGGGCAGTTTTCTGCTACAGCAGATCGAGGCTCTAAAAGCAAAAAAGGGGTTGTGAATAACGATAGCCCAGTCGATTTGGTTGGGTTGGCTCTGCAATTAGGCGCGACTTATGTTGCTCGAAGTTTTTCGGGTGACAAGGAGCAGCTGGTTCCGCTTATTAAAGGGGCAATTGGTCACGGTGGCGCAGCTTTTATTGATGTCATTAGCCCATGTGTAACCTTCAATAATCATGGTGGCAGCACGAAAAGCTATGACTATGTTCGGCAGCACAATGAGGCGGTAAGTCGTATTGATTTCATCCCTCAGCATCAAGAAATTACAACTCAATATGGTCCTGGTGAAGTTGTAGAAGTTCGTCAGCATGATGGCACATATTTACGTTTACGCAAATTGCACAGCGATTACGACCCGACTAACCGTTATGCTGCTTTAAGTTACATAAATGAACATCAAGAGCGCGGTGAGGTAGTGACGGGTTTGCTCTATCTCGACCCATTGGCAACGGATATGCATGCAGCGCTGAATACCTGCGAGGTGCCGTTGAACTCCTTTGGTGTTGCTGAGTTGTGTCCCGGTTCAGATGCGTTAGTAAAAATTAATGCAGGACTACGGTAATTTTTGATTTATAGGGGGTCTTAATGAGTGAGCGTACTGTTTCTCAAACAATTACACGGAGAAATCTGGTTAGTCTGCCCGCACATGCGACCGTTTTGGAGGCCGCTCGAATCATGACAAAGGCAAACTGCGGTAGCGTCTTGGTAATGAATCCGAACGGAGCTTTGGAAGGTATAGTAACCGAGCGGGATTTGATGACGCGTGTGCTTGCTAAAGCCTTAAGCCCCGATAAAACGGTTTTATCTGATGTGATGACGCCTCATCCGCATTGCGTAACACCTGAAGTAACGGTATCTAACGCCGTTTTAATTATGATTGAAAGAGGATTTAGGCATTTGCCGATTGCATCGGTCGATGGGAAAATATTAGGCGTCTTTTCTGTTCGAGACGCATTACCTAGAGAGATTGGAAATGCCGTTAGCTTTGCTGAATTTCATGAGCAGATTAACGATCCATTGGCTTAAATAACCCAACTTACTTCATTTAAAAAACAAGAGAGATAACGATGCAATCGAAAACAGCAAAAAATGAACCTTATCCGGTTGAGGTGGAAGCTGGTAAATCCTATTATTGGTGTTCTTGTGGGTTAAGCAAAACACAGCCGCTTTGCGATGGGATGCATAAGGTAACCGATTGTGAGCCGGTTGAATATACGGCAACTGAAAATACAACTGTTTATTTTTGCGGCTGCAAGCAGACAGAGCACGTACCTCTTTGTGATGGAACGCATAATAAGCTGTAATTTTTTTAGATTCGCTTGATTTGGCGGGATGAACATAGAATCTTATTCCCATTGATTGAGTCATTAAAGGCTATTCAGTTTCGCTATTCCCCGGTATTAGTGAAGCGAAGTTACGCGCTTATTTGGATTGAATAATAAATGGCAATCAACCCGACGATCTGATAAGAATATCTTTATATTTCCCACTGAAATGCATCAAGCAAGAGCGGCAATTTTTTTTAAATTAATTGAAAAGAATGAAATTGCATCTGATCGAAGTAATATTTATAGCGATTAAGCATGAACGCAATAGTTAAAGTGGTGCGCTTTTTCAATAAGGATATTCGTCTAGCTACATTCATTTTCTTAATGGTGAGTAGCTTTTCTATAGCCGCTCAAAATTGGCCTAGCAGGGTAGTAACCATTGTGGTGCCATTTCCTAGTGGCGGAACAACGGATATCCTTGCTAGAGCAATTGCCAACAAGCTTTCGCCAGCCTTAGGACAGCCAGTTGTAATCGACTATAAGCCTGGTGCTGGTGCGACATTGGGCGCTGCGATTGTTGCCAAAGCAGCGCCAGATGGATATACCTTATTAATGGGTGCAATTCATCACACGATTGCGACAAACGTTTATAGAAATTTACCGTATGATTTCCAAAAAGATTTTTCACCTATAACTGTTGTTGCCTCCGTCCCGAATGTTTTGGTGGTTAACTCTAAATCGCCTTTTAATTCAGTCAAAGATCTCGTATCGGCAGCGAAAAATTCCCCAAATAAATATACCTACGGGTCAAATGGAAATGGCACCTCTCAGCATTTAATCGCAACTCAATTTCAAATGCTTACGGGAACCGAGTTTTTGCATGTACCTTATAAAGGAAGCGCGCCATTGATTACTGATTTACTAAGTGGTCAGGTTGATATGTCGTTTGATGCGGTTTCAAATGTCATTCAGCATATCAATAGCGGAAGCCTTAGACCATTGGTGGTGATATCCCCTAAAAGATCGTTCGTATTGCCTGCCACGCCGATTTTGGCTGAAATAGGCTACCCTCCAAATTTGAACATTGTTACCTGGTTCGGGTTGTTGGCTCCAGCAGGAACCCCCAAATACATAGTTTCAAAATTAAATTCAGAGGTTGTCAAGATTACCAATAGTCCCGAGTTCAGGAAACAAATGCAAGATATTGGAGCTGAACCCGTTGGGAATTCATCAGAGGAAATGACGCGACAGATTAAAGAAGAAACGGATCGGTTTAGTGTATTGATTAAAGAGGGCCACGTAACCATTCAGTAAGCTTGGATTGAACTTCCCTTTTTCTTCGAAGGCGTTATTTACCCAGTTTGCAGCGGTATTCAGCAATATTTATCGCTTTGAGTGATACTTGGCTTTTAATCCAATACCAATATTCTCGATGTCTCATAAAAAATGCATGGCCAATCACCATTACGTTCCCAAAGGTAAACATTGAGTCAAGCAAGTGTATTTAACGGCTCCTCGGCCGATGTAAAAAAAGAGAAACTGTTTTTACTGGCCCTTTCAGGGATTCAGTTCACCCACATCCTTGATTTCATGATCATGATGCCCCTAGGGCCGCAATTCATTCGCCTGTTGAATATCAATACCCACCAGTTCGGCCTATTGCTTTCCTCATATACTTTTGCAGCAGCAATTTCCGGCTTATTGGCAACGTTTTATATCGATCGATTTGAGCGGCGAAAACTGCTGCTGGTATTTTATGCATTATTTGCAATTGCAACTTTGGCCTGCGGGCTTGCCCCAAGTTATGAAACCCTATTTATAGCCCGGGCGCTTGCAGGGTGCTTTGGGGGGATCATGGGTTCAATGGTCCAGACAATCGTGGCCGATGCGATTCCCTTTGAGAGGCGTGGTAAGGCGTTGGGTACGGTGATGGCTGCATTTTCAGTGTCGACGGTGGCCGGCGTCCCCTTAAGTTTGTTTTTGGCCAATCATTTGCCGGTATTGAATTGGCGTGCTCCTTTCCTGTTTATTGCGATCGTTTCAACAGCCATCCTATTGCTTGGGTATCGGTATATTCCAACAATATCGGGGCATCTGGGAAACGTCAATCCAGATGGGCGGTTCAAGCAGGTGTATCGAGTATTCATCGAACCCAAAAATATCACGGCCTATATTTTTGTCGCATTGATTATGATCTCCGGATTTTCCGTTATTCCCTATATTGCCCTCTACCTTACCGCCAATGTCGGGATCGCCGATTCGTACATTTCGTTGATCTACCTATGCGGGGGGCTGGCGACACTCTTTAGCTCCAGGTTCATCGGCCATTGGGCGGACCGATACGGCAAAGTCCGCGTGTTTCGGATCTTGGCGATCGCCGGATTGATTCCGATTCTCACGACAACGAATATGGCGCCGATTCCATTGTGGCTGGTATTGCTGAATTCAACTTTGTTTTTCGTCTTGATCTCCGGGAGGATGATTCCGGCAATGGCCATGGTCAGTCAAGTGGTCGATTCGAAAATTCGCGGCACCTTCATGAGTCTGATCGGTTCTACGCAGATGCTAGCCTCTGGAATTGCCTCGGTTGTAGCGGGGATGGTAATTTCCAAAACCCCCACGGGTCAAATCCTGCATTACGAGATCGTCGGCTACGGGGCGGCCATATGCGGTTTGTTAACATGCTGGATAGTAGGGTACATTCATTCTCGAGACATGCTCGCAACCCCTCAGCACCACCTGGAGATTTTGGAGTAGCGACTGCAACATCCACACTATTTATGGGAGTCATCAATATGGGTCAATTAATCGGCTATCGGCGGCCGGATTCCGAGACGGTAAACGGATATCTCGCTGAGCCAAAAAATGCCAAGAATGCTCCGGGCATCGTGGTCATCCAGGAATGGTGGGGGCTCACCGATCAAATTAAAGGCGTGGCCGATCGGTTTGCTAATGCCGGTTACCGGGCTCTAGTGCCGGATTTATACCGAGGGAAGATCGCCATCGAGGCAAATGAAGCGGAGCACCTCATGAGCGATTTGAATTTTGGCGATGCGGCGGGACAGGATATCCGTGGAGCGGTGCAGTATTTGAAATCCTCCGGCAGCAATACGGTGGGTGTTACGGGATTTTGCATGGGGGGTGCGTTAACGTTATTGTCTGCCGTTCACGTTCCGGAGCTGGATGCAAGCGTCATTTGGTACGGATACCCTCCATTGGAGTATGTCGACGCAGACAAGATTGACAAACCCATCATGGGCCATTGGGGGTTGCTCGATACGGCATTCCCAATCGCCGGCGTTGACCGGTTGGAGGGAGCATTGAACGCCGCTGGAAAGTCCTTTGAATTTTTTCGTTACGATGCCAAGCACGCATTTGCAAACGAGGAGTCCAATTCCAGAAATTTACCCTTTTTACAATATTCACCGGTTGCGGCAAATCTGGCATGGGAAAGAACCATGGAATTTTTTAAAAATACCCTTTAAATGCCAATGCAATGAAATACCAATTTCATGATGGGGGTAGGGCGATGGCGGGATTTAAGGGTGAGGCGGGAGATTGCGTAGTTCGAGCAATCGCCATTGCTGCGGAGTTGCCATACATTGAGGTTTACAAGGCGCTTGAGTGTGCCAATGCCACTTATGCGGCATCTAGGAACGATCGGTTGGCTAAGTCAATATCCCACAGAGGATCCTCACCGCGAAATGGCAACCATCGCAAGGCATTCCACGATTACATCTTAAGTCTTGGATTCCAATGGGTGCCGACAATGCAAGTTGGCAGCGGTTGTCAGGTGCACCTTAGGGCGGGTGAAATTCCCAATGGCAAAGTCATTGCGAGGGTTTCCAAGCACACCACAGCCATTATTAATGGCGTGATACTGGATACGCACAACCCGGCGAGAAATGGAACTCGATGCGTCTATGGCTACTATATCAAGGATGAATTGGGTGCGAAGAATTCTGGAAAAAAAAGGTCGTTGGCCGGTGCCCTTACCGGAATTTTAAAATTCTTTATGTGATTTTGCAGGCCAAAATAGACTAGTCCGGTTTTAGATTTCTTGATCGCACGATTTCTGCCCAAAGTTCGATTTCACCATTGACAAACGATTTGAATGCCTCGGGGGTGCTGCCGACTAGATCAATCCCGGTTGAGCCAACTTTGGTTTGCATATCCACAGATTTGAGCGCCTTGCCAATATCTGCGGATATTTGTTTGACCGTCGCATCGGGCATGGATGATGGGGCGAATATCCCATACCATAGCGGCATTGAAAATCCAGGAAGGGATGCCGCATCAGCGATGGTTGGTGTGTTTGGTAGGGAATTCGAGCGTTTGCCGGTAGTGACTGCAAGGGCATTTACTTTTCCCGCTTTAATTTGCGGCAGGCTGACCGGTAGTCCAGGCAGATACATTTGGACGTCACCGGCTATTAAGGCGTTAATCGCAAGAGCGCCGCTAGTAAAGGGAACATGAACCATGGACATTCCTGTTTTTGCATTCAGCAGTTCGCCGGCCATGTGGTCCGCATTTCCCAGTCCCGCTGAACTGAAATTAAGCTGATTCGGATGTTGTTTTGCGTATTCAATAAATTCTTTGAGGTTTTTTACAGGAAGATTGTTATTGACTACCACCACCAATGGCATGGAAGTAATTTGGGTTACCGGTTTGAGATCCTTCTTTATGTCATACCCAAGTTTTGGATAAAACGAAGCGCTGATTGTGATGGCATTTTGAGCAATCAGTAAGGTGTGATCATCATCGGCATGGGCTACGATACCGGCAGCGATATTGCCAGCCGCGCCCGTACGATTTTCAACAATGACCGTTTGCCCCCAGATTTCCGATAGGGTTGGCGCGAGGGTTCTTGCTACCAAATCCATGCTGCTTCCAGGGCCTAGTCCGGAAATCAGTTTTACTGGCTTGTTTGGCCAGGGCTTAGTGTTTGTAGATTGGGCATATATGCAAATCGGTTGCAGGCATAGAGTAGATACAACAATTAGCAGCGCTTTTAAATTCATTGATGAATCCACCTTTATAGGTATTGCGTTATCTACTTCTAAAATGGAAGCTTGGAAACCAAGCCAGATTTTGTTGCTACGTCTTTGAGGCTGGCTAACGTGTCCTCTGGCAATAATAATCCTATATTTCTGTTTTCTGCATCAGCAATTTTTTCCATCTCGCCTGGGTAATATATTTGCTTATGACCTTCCGCCAAGGGAACATCCTTGAGTGAGCGTATGTATTCATCAATACGAGTTTCAAACTCATGGAGCGGTTGAAATGCGGAAACATCGAGAGAAACTAAAAAATGGCCTGCACCACTTGGATTTATAGGATCGTAGGGCCCATGGACCTTGTCTAGAAACGAACTGCCGGATAACACTCCCGAGAGGATATCAACCATGACACCCATGACATAACCTTTGTGTCCAGCCATTGGCAAAATAAAACCTTCTATAGCAGATTGCGGGTCAGTAGTTGGTCTTCCATTCGAGTCAATAGCCCAGTCGCTGGGAATGGATTGGCGGCGTTTTTGGGCGAGGTATATTTTTCCTCGTGCAACACCTGAATTGGCCATATCCATTACTATCGGCCCGTATTTTCCACCGGGAACCGCAATGGACCAAGGATTGGTGCCAATCTTCTTTTTCATTCCCCCCCATGGGGCCATATTGGGCCCTGCGTTGCTCATCAGAATGGTAATGCAACCCTGTGTTGCGCCCATACGGGTGAAATACATACAAGTGCCAAAGTGGTTGGAATTGCGAACGGATACAACGCCTACACCATGTTCTTTTGCACGAGAGACCGATTCTTGAATGGCTAGCTTTGCAACTGCTTGACCTATTCCATCGCAACCGTCTAAGACTGCAATGCCTTTAGCATCGACAATGAGTTTTGATTTTGCGCTGGCTTTCATTGCGCCCGATTGAAGGCGGGCATAGTACCAAGCAAGTCGAAGTAACCCGTGAGATTGATGCCCCCAAAGATCTGCTTGAACAAGGGTATCTGCGGCTAAGTACGCGTCTTCATCTGAAGCACCCATACTGCAATAGACGGCTTTTGCAAAATCAATCAGCGCTTTTGGGTCAATTCGATCTGATTTAGGGGTGTTGTTCGACATGAATGGGCTTATGAAAATTTATGAATGAGAAAACATCGGATTGCCGGGAATATCCATTCTGGCAACCAATACGCTTCCGGTTTCGGATTCGGTTATGTATAGGTCACGGTTATCTTTGCCTCCAAAGGCAAGATTGGTGGTCATTGATCCAGCGCATGAGTTGATGCGCAGTAAAGGTTCGCCGCAAGGAGAAAACATCCAAACAGCCCCAAAGCCAGCGTGTGCAACAAATAGATTGCCTGCCTGGTCTACGGCTAAACCATCAGGTCCCGAACCCCCTGACATTTGGATAAATATTCCAGCACGAGTGATGGATCCGTCGGGCAGAATCATTGCTCTCCAAATAGAATTGCTGCGAGTGGCTGCAACATATAAAAATGATTCGTTAGGATTGAGCACAACCCCATTCGGACTTGGAATATTGCTCATAAGGCATTCAATATTCCCTTCGGCATTTCGCCTGAAGACGCGACCAGAAGGGTCTTGCATTCCAGTCTGGCCTTGATCGGTAAAGAAGAGGTTTCCTTGTTTCGAAAAGAAAAGATCATTTAAGCCTTTAAAACCTTCGGTTTTGTAACGAGCGTTTAAGGTTTGGATTTTCTTAGAAATAGGATCTAGCAACAGAAGGCCTTTTTTATGGTCCGTAATAAAAATACGCCCATCTCGATGAATTTTTAGGCCATTTGGCTCACCGTCATACTCAGCTATTAAGTTGACAATGCCTTGTGGCGTGACACAGAAAATTAAACCAAATGCAATATCAACTAAATATAAATTTCCATTACGGTCAAATGACGGGCCTTCGATATAGCTATCGGTTTTAATGTTTCCTTTTCCTGCTTGGATGCGTTCTTCTGATAATTGACCGGATTTTCGGAACTGGTCAGGAATCCGAATAAAAATTTCAGTATTGAGGGTTGGTGGTGCACCAAACATTGTGCCTCCCTTATGTATTAATGTAAGCGTTAAATTTTGCAGATGAAACGGAATGGGTTTTTACCAATTTGTATATTAGAGCATTATGGCCTTTTTAAACCTTCTGAAAAATCTAAAACTGTCCTACATCTTTGATGACAGTACCGATCCATGAAAAACCCCCGAAATCGCAGTATGGATTCATGGGTTTACAGAAAGCACAAAGGTATGGCGTTGTTGGACACCTCATTTTCCAGGGGTTATCGAGAAGTGAGATTTGATCAAAGAGGTTTTGAAAAGCCTGAATCCGTTGAGTCTACTTTGATTGCACAACAGAAATTCTGGTTGACGATCTCGATTGATATCCATTTAAACTTGGGGGATTGATGGAAATCATTGGCATCTATTTGAGTGCAACGTTGGCCATATTCATAATCTCCTCAATTAGTAGATTTGCAGCCGGGGATGGGGTTGAATTTTTTCTGACGGTTACACCGATTTCCCTTTGGGTACCGGACATGTCAATTTTCAATTTAATAATATCCCCTCTAGAGATTTCATAGTCTATTTGATGGGCTGACAAAACGGCAATCATGTCCGTTCCCAAAAGTAATTCGCGAATTATTGCTAAATCTCCAGTTTCCACAGATGCAGATGGCAATAAGAGCAGATTTTCTAGGAACATTTTTTCAATCAACATCCTTGAGGGTGAATTTTTTCTAGGAAAAATCCAGGAAATTGAATGGGGTATTTTATTTAAATCCAATACGTCCTTAAGGGGGTGATCTTTTCTAACCACTAATGCCAAATTTTCTTGTATCAAAGGTTTTGAAATCAGGTCGCTTGCATAGTTTGTTTTGCGAATTGCACCTAAAATGAAATCGATATCCCCGGACCTTAATTCGCTAGCCAATATTTCAAATGGGCTTTCACTAGTTACGACTTGAATGTTTTTGTATTTATCGTGCAATCTTACAATCGCCTCAGGAAGTAGTTTCGCTCTACCCAAGGGTAAGGCTCCCACATAAACTGTGCCGACAATTTTGTCCTGAAGTTTCTCCAACTCCGATCTTATTATGCGTAGCTCATTAAATGCTTTGCGAACATTGATTGATAATTCACGAGCAAAAAATGACGGGATCAGCCCTTTTTGAGTTCGATTAAATAATTTGTGTTTTAGTCCATTTTCAAGAATTTTGATGGCTTGTGATATTGCTGGCTGGCTTAAACCAAAAATAGTTGCTACTGTAGGCATATGGTGAAGCCGTTCCAATTCAATAAATATCCCCAGCCTTTTTTCGCTTAAAAGTGCTTGAAGGCGAATCCCGCTGCTCCCTAATCCCGATTGAAGGTGTGCGATTGCCCTCTGTGTTCTAAATGCCACTATATGGGCCTCCTTTCTTAAGAGGACGCCCGTTTGCCTTCTATCGAATAACCGTACACCCAGATTCTCTTCTAGAAGG
Organism: uncultured beta proteobacterium; assembly: GCA_903826775.1. GTDB lineage: Bacteria > Pseudomonadota > Gammaproteobacteria > Burkholderiales > Burkholderiaceae > Polynucleobacter. Next base: position 21,058 of record CAIKFU010000105.1, read on the forward strand.
GCAATGTTTTTTGAAATGGTTGATTGGGTTTTGTTCAGTTTTATTGCTGCCTGGCTAATATTTCCAATTTCTGAAACTGTCAAAAAGAAATAGAGCTTTTCAAGGGGAGGCAGTTCATTTAAACGTTGGGTTTTATCCATGAGCTTTTATTATTGAAAGAAATAGAGTTTTTAAGTAAATTTTTGTCTTTATGAGAGGAAATCAATAAATTTATGGAGTTATGGTTATATGTCTATGAGATATTCAAAAGTAAACATCGAATTTACTTATTATGCTATTTTTATTTAAAGTTTATTTTTAACATGTGGAATGAAGTACAAGTTCACCCTAGGATTAATGACTAGAGCGTTGGCCTGCCTGCGTTTGCATTGCTTTCAGGAGTTACAGCTATTTTGTTCAGGTGATTGTTATTTGAGTGGTTATGCTTTTAAAGATTGAAAAATTCGAGTGAGTAATTAATGAAAAACCCATTAATTTGGCTTCGTATAACTGTATTCCTGCTGATTTCTATTGCAGGTCATTTTTCATTTGCGCAAGAGGTATATCCAAATAGGCCAATCAGATTAATCGTACCCTTTCCACCGGGGGGTTCAACCGATATTTTTGCTCGCATGCTTGGAGATAAATTAACGCAGACGTGGAAACAGCCTGTAATTATTGAAAATAAACCGGGCGCAAGCGGACAAATAGCCGTTGAGACTGTATTACGATCCCCTGCTGATGGGTACACTCTGTTCATGGGGCATATTGGTACCTTAGCGGTAAATCCAAGTCTATTTACCAATCTGCCCTATGATCCACAAAAAGATTTTTCCGCAGTATCAAGAATTGCTGTGGTCCCAAATATTTTAGTGGTCAATCCCTCCACCCCATTTAAAACCGTTGCCGATTTGGTTTCATATGCAAAGCAGAATCCCGGTAAGCTAACATATGCTTCAGGCGGGAATGGGGGTGCAGCGCATATTGCGATGGAATACTTTAAATTGCTAAGTGGGTTGGATATTGTGCATATTCCGTATAAAGGAACCATCCCTGCGGTTACCGATCTTATTGGGGGTCAAATTACCATGACCATGACAGGTGCGCCGCCTTTAATGCAGCACATTTTGGCTGGTAAATTAAAAGCCTTAGGGGTGTCTGGAATTAAGAGAATCGATGTGCTTCCACAGGTTCCGACAATTTCTGAGTCCGGTGTGCCTGAACTGAAAGGGTTCGATGCCACTCAATGGTACGGAATGGTTGTCAAGGCGGGAACCAGTAAGGAAATTATTGCAAAGTTAAATTTGGGTATTAAGGAAACTTTTGAAGATCCAGCAGCAAAGCTACGCCTTAAAAACGAAGGTGCAATTGTCCAGACGGATACGCCGGATGCTTTTACACAGTTTATACATTCAGAAAATATTCGTTGGGGTAAGGTTATAAAAAGCGCAGGCATAAAGCCTGATTAATAAATGCAATCCGAAATCGATATCAACATTCAATATTCTGGGAGCGTGATGAAATATTTATTAAGTACATTGTTGTCATTGTTGGCCTGCATCATCCCATTTGGCGCCCATGCGCAAAATTACCCCAACAAACCTATAAAACTGGTTGTTGGATATGCTCCAGGTGGAGCGGTTGATTTGGTGGCGCGAACTATTGGCCAAGCTATGTCAGCTTCAATGGGGCAGCCTATTATTATTGAGAATAAGCCTGGAGCAGGTACAAATATTGCAGTGAAATTAACCATTGATAGCCCTCCAGATGGATATACCCTAATGTTGGCGGCAAATGCACTTGCAGCGAATATGGCTTTATATAAGCCGATGCCTTTTGATGCAGAGAAGGAACTTGTTCCTATTGCATTGATAGGTAGAGTTCCTGTTGTGATTGCAACAACTTCCGACAATAAATTACAAAACTTAAACGACTTAATTAAATTTGCAAAATCGCATCCAGATGAGCTGACCTATGGATCGCCGGGTAACGGCGCAACACCGCATATGGCAATGAAATTATTTGAACAGGCATCAGGTATCACTTTAAAGCACATCCCTTACAAAGGCGGAGCACCGGCCATAACTGATTTGATTGGCGGCCAAGTGGATTTGGTTGCCATGAATGCATTGGAAGTGTCACCACAAGTAAAAGCAGGAAAGCTCAAAGTTTTAGCGGTTATGAGCGCAGTACGATCTCCTATATTTCCTGATGCCCCGACTGTTTCAGAAAGCGGGTATCCAGGTTTTGAGTCATCCGTTTGGTATGGTTTAGTTGCTCCTGCGAAAACTCCTCAGAAAATAATTGAGTACCTTCATACCGAAGTTGAAAAGGCTTTGGCAACAAAAGATGTAAAAGATAGATTGGTTGCAGTTGGTGGCGAAGTCTCGCCCGGACCGCAAAGTCAATTTAAAAATTTAATATCGTCTGAACGCAGGCGCTATGAGAAATTGGTGCGTGAAGCAAATATTCAGCCGGATTAATTGAATTGATACTATTTGATTTAATATGAAAAAAAGACAAACCTTAAAAGTATCTTTCATTTTAGTTTGTGCTTTGTTTTTTGGGGGGTGCGCAACACAGCCTCAAAAGGCAATTGCTCCTTCGGGAGCATTAAGGGTTGGCTTATATCTAGGATCGCCCACCTCTATTATTCCCGGAGATTCGCCTGCTACAACGCGTGGTGTTAGTTATGAATTGGGGAGGGATCTTGCAAATTCTCTCGGAATACCTTTTGAACCCATTGTGTTTCAAAAAAACGCAGAAGTTTTAGTTGCAGCTAAAGAGGGAAAGGTTGACTTGCTCTTGACAAATGCAACACCAGCCAGAGCAAAGGATTATCAATTCTCTAAAACGGTTTTTAGAGTTGAGCAAGGGTATTTGGTTGGATCCACAAGTTCGCTTCAGTCAATTGATCAGGTGGATAAAAAGGGGATAAATATCGGAGTCAGTATCGCAAGCAGTTCAGAGGCTTCGCTTTCAAGTCACCTAAAAAATGCAACTCTAGTTCGCACAAAATCATTAGATGATGCATTGCTTATGCTTAAGAGTGGAAAGCTGGATGCATTTTCAACTAATAAAGCAATCTTGTACGAGTTGTCTGATCAACTGAAGGGATCTCGGATTTTGAGTGGAACCTTAGGCTATGAAAATTTTGCTTTGGGGGTTCCGCTGGGAAGAGAAGAAGTAATTCCATATTTGAATGGATTTATTGATCGGATGAATGCATCAGGTAGGATGGCTGAGATTATTAAGTTCTCAGGCATTAGGGGCGTTGCTGTAAATTAATTATTTAAAGAATGGTAAACATGAGTCAACTAGGCATTGTAAAAAAACACATTCAACGTGCTGCAGCGGATGATATTAAAACGCTTTCTCAGTATGGCGTTGCCACTATCCACGAGGCATTAGGGCGATTGGGGTTAATGAAGACATATATGCGTCCAATTTATCCAGGTGCTAGGATGTGCGGTCCAGCAGTAACAGTTTTATTGCATCCGGGTGATAACTGGATGTTGCATGTTGTTGCTGAACAAATTCAACCGGGTGATGTCGTGGTTGCTGCAGTAACCGCGGATTGTACAGATGGTTATTTCGGTGATTTATTGGGAACGTCGTTTAAAGCGCGCGGAGCGGTTGGCTTGGTTATCGATGCCGGCACTAGAGATGTCAAGGAATTACAGGGTATGGGTTTTCCAGTTTTTAGTAGGGCAATTAGCGCCAAGGGAACTGTTAAGGGAACCATTGGCTCGGTAAATATTCCGGTTGTTTGTGCTGGCGCCTTAGTTAATCCAGGGGATGTAGTTATTGCAGATGATGATGGTATTGTCGTTGTTCCTGCCGCATCTGCAAAATTGGTAGCAGAAGCCGCTAAGGCTCGAGAGCTTAATGAAGTAGAGAAGCGGAAAAAATTGGCCTCAGGGGTGCTTGGGTTGGACATGTATCAAATGCGGGACGCGCTTGAAAAAGCCGGTTTGCGTTACATTGATTAATTGATATACAAAAATAACTGGAGACAACTAATGAAAGCCATATTATTTCTCGTAGCATGTTTTTTTTCTCAGATAGCATTTTCCCAATCAGGGGTGCAGTTGCAGTGGTACGGTCAATCCGCATTTAAATTAACAACGGTTAATGGCAAGGTTATTGTGATCGACCCCTGGATTTTGAAAAACCCTGTAACGCCTCCAGAGCTAAAAGACTTAGATAAGCTCGGGAAGGTTGATTTAGTATTGATTTCACATGCGCACTGGGATCATCTTGCAGATGCTCCTGAAATCGCAAAGAGGAATAACGTCCCGATTTGGGGTCCTGGTGATCTCAATCAAACCATGATGGACTTAAATGTTTTGCCTGCTGAATTGTTGCCTAGATTCAATAAGGGGGGAACGATCAAACCTTTTCCAGGGGTTAAGATTACTGCCGTTCATGCAGAACATTCTTCAACATATGTATCGATTGATCCAAGTACAAATAAAGAAATAACCTACCCAGGAGGGGAGCCAATCGGTTTTATAATTGAGCTTGAGAATGGGTTCAAAATTTATCATGCCGGAGATACGGATTTATTCGGGGACATGGCTTTAATTCAAAGTCGATATCACCCGGATTTGGCTCTATTGCCAATCGGCGGGCATTTCACTATGGATCCAGAGAGTGCAGCCAATGCTGTTAATAACTTTATAAAGCCCAAGTTTGTTATACCCATGCATTATCAAACCAATCGATTTAATATTGGGAGTCCAGACGATTTTATTAAATCGTTAGGTAAAACAAAGTCACAGGTTATCGTAATGAAACCTGGTGAAATCAAAGCCTTCTAGGTATTGATAAGCCACCACCCCCATTCTTTAGTAATTAAATTCGAGAAATATCATGCGTAGATTTATTCAACTACTTTTAATAATAAGTGTATTTTTTGGTTTCATTTCATTGTCACAGGCTCAAGAATTTCCGAGTAAGCCAATAAAAATTATTGTTCCATTTGGCCCTGGCGGTATTGCGGACTTAACGGCGAGAACGGTTGCGCAAAAAATGTCTGAACTAATGGGGCAGGGGGTAATAGTTGAAAACAGACCCGGGGCAGGGGGTATTGCAGCAGCTGAAGCTGTTGTGAAGTCTGATCCTGATGGGTATACCTTATTGTTGATGTCTAATGCAAATGCAATCAGCGTCGGGCTCTTCAATAAATTACCATTTGATACGCTTCGGGATTTAACGCCAATCTCTACGCTGGGCTATTTTGATATTGCCATTATTGTCTCTTCGCAATCCCCTTTTAATACAATGAATGACCTGTTGGCGTTTTCTAAGGCAAACCCTGGAAAACTGAATTTAGGCAGCATAAATATTGGCAGTACCCAAAACCTTGCAGCTGAATTGTTCAAGACGCAGACTCACCTTGATATGCAGGTTATTCCCTTTAATGGCACTGCTGCTGTTATTACTGCCGTTAGGGGTGGTCAAATTGATGTAGCAACTGAAATACTGGGTCCTATAGTTCCTCAGGTTAACTCTAAAGCTGTGCGTATTTTGGCGGTGACGGGAGCAAAGCGATCCCCGTTTTACCCTGACATACCCACGGCGAAAGAGTTGGGCATCAAAGAATTCACCGCTTCATCGTGGAATGCGTTGGCTGCACCTGCTAAAACACCAGAACCGATAATTATGAAGCTAAATAATGCCATTGTTACGGCTTTAAAATCTCCAGATGTCAAAGCCAGATTAAGCGAGCTTTACATGGATCCCCAATCTTCAAGTCCAGAAGATGCCAAAAAATTCCTTTCTCAAGAAATTAATCGTTGGTCAAAAATTATCCAACAAGCCAATATTGCTAAGCAATAGAGTGATTATTGTTAACATGCAAAAATTTATCAGAACAATGTTGATGCGTGGGGGTACTTCTCGCGGCCCTTTTTTTCTTGATTCTGACTTGCCAAAGGATGTTGAGCAACGGGATAAGATCCTGTTAGCTGTAATGGGGTCGCCAGATAAAAGGCAAATCGATGGATTGGGCGGATCAAATCCACTAACCAGCAAGGTTGGGATAGTTGGAAAGGGCAATAAAGAAGGTATAGATTTAAATTTTCTTTTTGCTCAGGTTATGGTGGATAAAGCTGTAGTTGATACCACCCCAAATTGTGGAAATATGCTTGCTGCAGTGGTTCCTTTTGCCTTGGAGGTGGGGTTGGTTAAATCTGAAGGTAGCACTTCAACTTTTAGAGTCCTAACTTTAAACACTGGTATGCAATGCGATATCACTGTAAATACGCCTAATGGCATCATTAGCTATGAAGGGAATGCCAGAATTGATGGTGTACCTGGAACCTCAGCCCCAATTAAGATTAATTTTTTGGATACAGCCGGTTCAGTTTGTAGCGGATTGCTTCCAACCGGAAATGCGCTCGATTTAATTGAAGGAATTGAGCTAACCTGCATCGATAACGGGATGCCTATGGTGTTAATGCGTGCGGTTGATTTTGGGAGAACCGGTTATGAATCCGTATCCCAAATGAATGCTGATATTGAATTAAAAAAACGCATTGAAGATATAAGAATTAAAGCTGGACAACTAATGGGACTTGGCGATGTAATTAACAAGACTTACCCCAAGATGTGTTTAATTTCTGCACCAAAGGATGGGGGTAGTATTGCAACCCGCTGTTTTATTCCCCACGTTTGCCATGATGCGATTGGCGTGTTGGCGGCTGTTACCGTTGGAACCGCTTGCGTATTGGATGGCTCAATAACTCATGGGATAGCTAAGGTTCCCTCAGGAAATACCAAAGCGATATCCGTTGAACACCCCACTGGGGAGTTTACAGTTGAATTAGAGGTAGACCCAAATAATTCTCAGTCTGTAACGAAGGCTGAATTGCTTCGTACTGCTCGTTTAATAATGCGTGGCGAAGTAATGATTTGCGATAATAGTTAACAAGGAAAAAAATGATAATCGATTGTCATGGCCATTACACAACAGCTCCTAAAGCGCTTGAAGAATGGCGAAAAAAGCAAATCGCTAATTTAAATACCCCTAATCTTGGGCCCAAATTAGCCGATTTAAAAATTAGTGACGATGAATTGCGCGAATCAATTGAAACCAACCAGCTTGCAAAAATGAAAGAACGCGGAAGCGATCTAACAATTTTTTCACCAAGAGCCAGTTTTATGGCACACCATATTGGCGACTTTAATACCTCGTCTGTCTGGGCGGGTATTTGCAATGAACTGTGTTATCGCGTTTCCCAATTATTTCCTGATCATTTTATTGGAGCAGCGATGCTTCCTCAGTCTCAGGGCGTTGATCCTAAAAGCTCTATACCCGAACTGGAAAAGTGCATTAAAGAATATGGTTTTGTGGGTATCAATCTTAATCCAGATCCATCTGGCGGACATTGGAAAGAGCCACCCTTGACCGATCCATATTGGTATCCAATTTATGAAAAAATGGTCGAGTATGAAATTCCTGCAATGATTCATGTCAGCACGAGTTGCAATGACTGTTTTCATACCACTGGCGCGCATTATCTAAACGCAGACACTACTGCTTTTATGCAATGCCTTACTGCCGATCTTTTTAAAGTTTTTCCTACGCTGAAATTTTTAATTCCACATGGAGGTGGCGCAGTGCCATATCATTGGGGTCGATTTCGAGGGTTGGCTCAAGAAATGAAAAAGCCGCTACTAGAGGATCATCTATTAAATAATATATATTTTGATACTTGTGTTTACCATCAACCTGGAATTGATCTGTTGACAAAGGTGATTCCAGTGAAAAATATTTTATTTGCCTCTGAAATGATTGGGGCAGTCAGAGGGATTGATCCTCAAACTGGGTTTTATTATGACGATACAAAGCGCTATATAGATTCATCTGCACTATTATCAAACAAAGATCGTCATAATATCTATGAAGGAAATGCTCGTCGTATATACCCCCGCTTAGATAAAATTCTAAATCGCAAAAAGTTATAAAATTTCCCTTTTGGTTAACCTCTGGTGAGTATTCTTATGTTTTGATTGGCCAATCGTTAGGTGGATGTTGGGATGTGCACAAAGGGAATTTCCCTTAAATTGACTCGTGAAATGAATATTATCTATGGAATATAACGGACGTTTGACTTCGCTTTCTCATGGTGGTGGTTGCGGTTGCAAGATTGCACCAGGCTTATTAAATGAAATATTGAAATCAACTTCGCTTAAAAATTTACCGATAGCCTTATTGGCCGGCTCTGATAATAATGAAGATGCAGCTGTCTATCAAATAAATGATTCGCAAGCCATCGTTGCGACAACTGATTTTTTTATGCCGATCGTAGATGATCCTTTTGATTTTGGAAGAATTGCCGCTACAAATGCAATTTCGGATGTTTATGCAATGGGTGGTAAACCCTTATTTGCGTTGGCTTTATTAGGTATGCCAATTAATGTATTGCCTATAGATACAATCCAGAAAATTACTTCTGGTGGTGAATCAGTTTGTGCAGAAGCTGGGATTCCAATCGCTGGTGGTCATTCTATTGATACGGTTGAGCCAATATATGGTTTAGTTGTTATTGGCTTAGTCGATCCACGGCGTATAAAACGAAATAGTGGGGCTCAGGTAGGCGATAGCATTATTTTAGGAAAGCCTCTTGGCGTTGGTATCTTAAGTGCCGCACTAAAAAAAGGTCAGCTATCTTCTGACGGGTATCGAAAAATGATTCAATACACAACCCAATTAAATAAGCCTGGTGTGGATTTAGCTCAATTATCAGGGGTTCATGCATTAACAGATGTTACTGGCTTCGGCTTAGCGGGTCATTTGCTAGAGGTGTGTCGTGGTTCAAAGTTGCAGGCAATGGTTCAGATGTCAACAGTGCCTGTGATAGCCGATGCATTGGCTTTTGTAAAGCTAAATCTAGTTACCGGAGCGTCGGGGCGTAATTGGAATGGGTATGGCCATGAAATTCAATTATCTAAAGGCGTTTCAGAATGGGAGAAGGATTTAATTACCGATCCTCAGACCAGTGGTGGATTGTTGGTTGCTTGCTCTAAAGAATGTGAAGAAGAGGTGTTGGGTATCTTCAGGAATAACGGTTTCCAAATGGCCTGCAAAATTGGTGAGTTTCGCGAAGGCTCAGGCTTAAATATATCTTAATAAAGTTAAATCACTTAACGCTAATAGGATTGCTAATTAGAGTTTTGCCAAATACTCCAGTTTTTTGAATCTGGAGATGGCGAATTCCATTTAACTGGGTAGCCTAAAACCTTACCAGGAGTGAGCCAAGTCCAGATGCAAGCTATCAAGGCAAGCACCCCAACTCCGATTAGCACAATTTGGAATAGGTGGATAAAGTTTGCTTGGGATTGAATCATGATGATTGGATTTGCGCCGGCGGGTGGATGGACTGTCCTCGTTATTAGTAAAGTGCAAATGGCAGTTATTTCAGCAAATACGTACACCCATAAAGCATCTCCAAAGCACTGAAAAGCAGCAATTCCAATAAGAGCGCTAATTAAATGCCCTCCAAATAATGCTCTAGGTTGTGCTGCGGCTGCTCCGGTTAAGCCAAATAGGAAGATGGTAGAACCCCCAAGCGAGGCAAGTATAAATGGAGTTACAGGCGATTTAGTAAATATTAAAGCTAAACCTAAAGCAACCGAAGCGCCAAATGATATCCAAAGAAGTCTAAATGCAATTTTTATCATAATTGCCTCAAGTCAAGCGTCGTTTTGGAAATTTGGTTTGCTTGCAAGCTAATCGATTTTGGAAATGGTTGGGATCCTTCCAGCATTTTTTTTGTAAGTGATGCCGTAATATTGGCGTCAAGATCATTTGGCAAAACTATATCTTCAAAATGTTTTTCTGGAAATTTTTGAATATTGCCGTTTAAAAAATGAAAAGCCATTTCAGGTAAGCGTTGAGGTGAGGCAGTTGGTTCGCCCTCACTTCCTCGCATCACAATTGCATTTTCAGGCCGAAGTTGAAAATATTTTTTAAGTTTTTCAGGGTATTCCGGGTGAGTGAAATTGCAAATTTTCCAGGCATGTTTTTGGGTAGGATTAATTAACTTAGCCAAGACATGACCAGTATTTCTTAAGCCGATTCTTTGACGTAAAGAGAGTAAATTATTTAAAGCAGGGCAAAGTATACGAATTGGACAAAATATTGGTTGGTTTTGTTGACCAATGATAGAAAAATCGTTTTTGTTTTGTATTATTGGCCAATTCAATTCATTAAAAATGGAAAATGAAGTTATTCTGGCGTCGTCGCTTTCTATTCCTTGTACGATTACAGAAAATCCACTAGCACAAAGTAAACCCGCTAGTAATGGAGTCATGTTCATTTGCCGACGTGACCCATTGTAGGAAGGAAGAATAATGGTCGGCAGGCTTTGTTCTGGAAATAAGTTAATAAATGGGTCTAAGGCGTCCATGAAGCCAGCCAGCTCATCTGGTGATTCCCCTTTAACTCTCATTGCAATGCAAAATGCTCCTAACTCAAGATCGGATACTTTCCCAGAAAGAATTTCTAAAAACACTTGCCGCGACTGTTCCCTATCAAGGTCTTTGGCCCCCTTGCTTCCGCGACCAATTACTTTTAAGAATTTTGAAATACTCATTGAGCCATTATGCAATGAGTTCAGTGGCAAGGTTTAATTTAATGAGTTGTTTAATTTCAGGTAAGCAAGAGCCGCAATTTGTTCCGCAGTAAGTTGTTTTTTGCAATGACTGAAGGGCGTTGACTGGTGTTGTCCCTAAGGGTAATTCAGCTATGTGAGAATGAATATTTTCAGAAGATACATTCCAGCAATTACATACGACTTGGCTTTTGGGCTCCATCTTTAGCGGCGCTTTGCTGAGTGGCATTAAAAGTGACCGACCTAAATTATTGGCACTCAGCCCTCGTTCCATATATTCGCGCAACCATTCGGTACTAGCAAGATTTTCTATCGACCCTGTTAAAACAGCGGATATAACTGTACCTTTTGCGCGAATTAATCGAACAATTCCTCGCCTTTTGTCCTCATACCGCATTACCGGATCAGGAGAAGACTTGTCTACCTTAAACGTTTGCATTATAAAATTCAGACCCATTTCAGTATTTGAGTTTGGATCTTCTGCGGGGCCTATTTGGTTTGCAGCTTTAAATGAAACCCCAATAAAATTACTGTCTTGTTCACGGCCGAATAGCACGCAGTTTGCTGAAGCAAACATTCCAAGAGTCTTCCTTAGGGAGAATTGAATGGAAAATGCCTCTTCCTTGGGGAATAATCCAAATGCATGCAGATGCCAGGGCAGATTAGTTGGTAGGATCTTGACCGCTGCATGCTTTAATTCAGGTTGACCGGAATAAGGGTCAATTGCATTGCAGGTTAGTCCATTTACTCCACGTCCAGGATTTTTCCCGGCATTTCCAGAGATATATTCTGAACCCCAGTGCATTGCAATAAAAGCTTGGGACGGTGATATATCTTCAGAAATTTTCACGGGAAATATCTCGCTGCCTCTCCTACTGGTGATGTGGACAAGATCCCCGTTTTGTAAATTCATGCGACCCGCATCTTTGGGTGAAAGCTCTACGCAAGGTTCAGGAGAGTGCGCATATAAAGTTCCTAATCCACCGGTTCTACTCATGCCATGCCATTGGTCTCTAAGGCGTCCAGTATTTAAAGCGAACGGATATCTAGAATCGACAACCTCGGCAGTAAGTTTATATTCAGCAGGTATAAATCGCGCCTTGCTGGTGCTTGTGGGAAATATGCCATTTTCGTAAAGTCGTTTTTTGCCAAAGTAATTTCCTGCTGCCATGGGCCATTGTTGGGGACCTCGTTTTTCAAGGATTTCATAGCTTAATCCAGTAATATCCAAATCCCGTCCTTTTGTGCTTTCCCGGTGTTCATTCCAAATGTCTTCAGCAGTTTGATACGGGAATAGCGTGTCCACACCGCTTAACCGATTATTTGGTAATAGATTTTCAAGCGCAAGTGCAACCTCAAGCGCTATCTTCCAATCGTGTTTAGCAGATTCAAATGCAGGAATTGCAGGATTAACTTTTGATATTCTGCGTTCTGAGTTGGTAACCGTGCCCACTTTTTCAGCCCAGGTAGTTGCAGGCAACAGCACGTCGGCATATTGAGTGGTGGCAGTATGGGCATACGCTTCTTGAACAACGACAAATTCAGCCTTCAATAGGGCATCGTTTACAGCATTAAGGTCTGGCATGGATTGAGCAGGGTTGGTGCAGACAATCCAGATTGCTTTTAGATTGCCTGTTCGAAGTGCTTCAAACATGGGAATTGCGCTCAAGCCTGGTTTTTCTGGCACCGAATGTACGCCCCATAGATTTGCAACTTCTGCTCGATGTTCTGGATTTGCTAAGTCTCGATGTGCTGACAACAGATTCGCCAGCCCGCCAACTTCTCTACCGCCCATGGCATTGGGCTGCCCAGTCAGTGAAAATGGACCGGCACCAGGTTTTCCAATTTGCCCAGTAGCCAAATGAAGGTTTATTAGGGCTGCATTTTTAGCAGTTCCTGATGAGGATTGATTTAAGCCTTGGCAATACAATGAGAGGGTTGCCGGGGAATTGGCAAACCACTTGGCTGCTTGATAGAGATCATTCTCGTTAATGCCACAGATACTACTAATGGCTTTAGGTGTGAACTCCCTTACTAAATCGTGTAAAGCATCAAATCCTTCGGTATAAAGGGAGATAAATGATTCATCAACCCATTTCTCCCAAATCATGATGTGGAGCAGTCCATGATAAAGCGCGACATCAGTTCCGGGTTGGATTTGCAAAAAGAGATCAGCTTCTTTAGCAGTATCGGTGCGTCTCGGGTCTACAACAATTACCTTTAAATCCGGATTCAGTTTTCTGGCGTCTTCAATGCGCCGATAGAGAATGGGGTGCGCAAAAGCTGTATTTGAACCGGTGATAAAGATTGTTGATGCCGAATCAATATCTTCATAACAACACGGTGGCGCGTCTACACCAAGTGTTTGCTTGTATCCAGCCACAGCGCTAGACATGCATAGACGCGAGTTTGTATCGATATTGTTGGTGCCTATCAAACCCTTGACCAATTTATTAAATACGTAATAGTCTTCTGTGAGGAGTTGCCCTGAGACATACACTCCAACTGATTCGGGACCATTTTGTTTAATAATGTCAGCAAAGCGAGTTACTACCGTTTGAATTGCTTGTTCCCAGGATATGTCTATTGGCTTATCACCTCTATGCTCGCGTATTGCAGGATTAGCAAGTCGAGCTTGCTTTTGTAATGAGGGTAGAGCTGTCAAGTGAAGGGTTGAACCTTTGCTACAAAGACGGCCAAAGTTCGCGGGATGATCTGGATCCCCCTTAACACCAGTTACCTCGGATATTCCATCGCTATTTAGTGAGGTCTGGATGATTACGCCGCAACCAACCCCACAGTAACAACAGGTGCTTTTAACTTCATTCATGAACCGCAATTATTTCAGTTATTTGGAGCCAAATAAATCCATCATCCACTTTTACCTGAAAAGATTTAGCGCATCCTTCATCTGGAGGAACCGCACAACCAGATGAAAGTTCTATATTCCAAGAATGCAATGGGCAGGTAACCGATTTACCATGCACTATTCCTTGGGAAAGAGGACCTCCTTTATGGGGGCATTTATCTAAAACGGCAAAAATTTCATTTTCACTATTTCTAAATATGGCTATAGGGCCAACAGCAGCCTGTACTACTCTGGCCCCAAGAATTGGTATGTCCTCAACCGTCAAAACCTGTAGCCATGATTCCGTAGTTAATTCTGTTTTAGACATTTCCCGCCTCAGCAATGCGAATGGTATTAAATTGACGAACATCCACTCCGGCTTTTTCAAATTCCTTCCAAGGGTCAGGGGCATCCTTTAAATCAAATAAAAGGCGTTCATAAAGGGCCTTTCGGTTATCGGTATCTTCCACCACTTTTTTCTTTATGTAATCCATACCCACCCTAGATACGTAATGAACAGTTCGATCTAGATACCAGGCTTCTTCACGGTATAGCTGTAGAAATGCACCAGAATATTCATGGACATCTTCATCGGATTTAACTTTGCATAAAAATTGAGCCACTTCAGTCTTAATGCCGCCGTTTCCAGCAATGTAAATCTCCCAGCCCGACTCCACTCCGATGATGCCAACGTCTTTAATACCCGCTTCAGCGCAATTGCGGGGGCAACCAGAAACAGCAAGTTTTACTTTGTGAGGGGAGTACATACCAAATAGCATGCGCTCCAAACTAACTCCCATTTTCATTGAAGACTGCGTTCCAAATCGACAGTGCTCATCGCCAACACAGGTTTTTACAGTGCGAATGGATTTTCCATAGGCATGGCCAGACGGCATATCCAACTCTTTCCATATTGCAGGTAGATCTTCTTTTTTGATTCCAAGTAAATCGATACGCTGGCCGCCCGTAACCTTTACTGTAGGAACATGGTACTTGTCTGCAACATCAGCAATTCGACGCAGTTCAGCGGGGGTAGTTAACCCACCAAACATTCTTGGAACAACAGAATACGTTCCATCCTTTTGTATATTGGCATGTGCTCTCTCGTTAATAAAGCGGGATTGAGGATCGTCCTTTGCTTCATGTGGCCAAGTAGATATCAGGTAGTAGTTCAACGCAGGCCGGCAACTTGCGCAACCGTTTGGCGTCCTCCAGCCTAAAAATTTGCGAACCTGATCTTGGGTAATGAGATGCTCTATTCGAATAGCCTGACGTACTTCATCGTGGGAATGGTCGCAACAGGAGCAAATCGATTTTTTCCTCGGAGTGGCGGAGTAGTCGGTCCCCAGTACATTCATGAGAATTTGTTCTACTAATCCCGTACAAGACCCGCAAGAACTGCTTGCCTTCGTACATTTTTTGACTTCATCTAGTGTAAATAAACCTTGTTCACGAATAGCCTTAACGATGGTTCCTTTAGATACACCGTTGCAACCGCAAACTTCATCAGCATCGGTCATCGCTGCTGCTTTATTGTGGCCTTCATGACCAACGTCCCCAATATTGGTTTCTCCAAACATTAAGGTATCGCGAATTTCCGCAATGCTTTGATTGTCGCGCATGAGTTTAAAGTACCAAGTGCTATCGGCTGTATCTCCAAACATGCAAGCGCCAATCAAACGATCTTCCTTAAGCACCAGTTTCTTATACACCCCGCCAATGGGATCAGCAAGGGTAATTTCTTCAGTCCCTTCGCCGCCCATAAAATTTCCAGCAGAAAATAAATCCACACCGGTAACCTTGAGTTTTGTGGAAGTCACCGACCCTTCATAGCGACTAATCCCAAATTGAGCAAGATGATTTGAGCATACTTTTGCTTGTTCAAACAGGGGGGCAACTAATCCGTACGCTGTGCCCCGGTGGCTAGCGCATTCACCCACAGCATATACTCGCGGATCAAATGTTTGCATGGTGTCGTTAACTACAATTCCACGCTGACAATGAAGACCTGCGGATTCAGCTAAAACGGTATTGGGTTTAATGCCGGCAGCCATGACCACCAATTCAGCGGGGATTTCTAATCCTCCCTTAAAGCGAATTTGTGCCACGCGGTCGCCAGCGACATTTGGCAGTAATGCCTCGGTCGAAGTGCTTAGCAGGAACTTTAATCCCTTTTCTTCTAGAGATTTTTTTAGAAGGTCGGCTGCAGTTCTATCAAGTTGGCGCTCCATGAGCCAATCGGCAAGATGGACTACGGTAACATCCATTCCCCTAATAGCAAGACCATTTGCAGCCTCTAGGCCAAGAAGGCCGCCACCAATCACAACAGCATGCTTATAGCGATTCGCAACATCAATCATTTCATTAGTATCTTTGATATCGCGATATGCAATGAC
>CAIKFU010000106.1 GCA_903826775.1 uncultured beta proteobacterium
ACCCCATTGGGCCTTGTTACCAGGTAAGATTAGGTGAGCATCAATTTTTGGGCTATTACTACCAGAAAGAGGAAGCTTCAAATCTAGGTCAAGTTTGGCAGGGCCGCTTACCCTAAGATTTTTATCAATGCTGGGCTGATTTTTTCCTATTGGGGACGGGGAAATATAGTCCAGCATTTCAACTACATCACCATTTGCTGATGCATTTAATTGAAGAACAAGGCGGTCACTTGCAACATCTGCTATTGACGCGTGCGCTTGATCAATTGCCACTCTTTTGTATGCCGCTTCTGAAACATCCAAAATAAATGCGGACTGACGCATTTTTACAACCCCATTAATTCTGGATAGTTCCGGCCAGATCCCCTCTGAAATCGGTAAAAGCGGGGCTGGTTTGAAAGAAGCCATCGTTATTGGAAGGTCAAGCGAGAATTCACCATCTTTGCTGTTAGAGAATGGGATCCGATTCGGATCGCCTTTAAGATGGAGCTTGCCATTTTGAATTTTTCCTTCACTTAACGCTTTACTTAGATACGTTCTTGTTTCGTTATTGATTCCAACCGGAAGGTACCTGTACGCCTGTGAAAGATTGACACTTGGAAATTGCATGTCTAGAGAAATTTGATCTGGTAGTTTAGGACCGCTATAACTATAAGTTCCAGAAAAGTTGGCGCTTAGATCGGGGGAGTTAATCGACAGTTTATTTCCATGAAATACCCAACCGTCCTTTGCTTTCTCCCAGTTGATCTTTCCTACTGCAGACGCAAATTTTAATTTAGGGTCGGCCAGAAAGTTATCAATAGTTAGCTCAAGATTGGATGAGTTTAATAGGAGAAAACCTTTATTTTCATTGCTTTCCAAAATGCCCGAAAGGTGATCGACATTGGGCATGCCTTCACTAGGACCAATAAAACTGACATCATTGAGTTTTGCACTGATATCAAAATCTAATTTAGATGTATTGAAAAAATTTCCAGGAATGGGTAGCGTGGCAAGCGAAGATTTATTTTCCGCCCAGCTAATTTCAACATTCTGAAGTTCTCCATGAGTCTTAGAAAGACCGATCCAATGGCGAATTTTTTTTGGTAGAGGTAAATTTAAGGCAAATAGCGCAGCATCTTCAATGCGAATGTTTGGGGAGGCAAATCCAAATTCTTTGAGCTCAGTTCCGTTTTCTGGTGGGCGCCAACGAAAAGTCATTGGGCTTAATGTTTTCAACGGAGAGTTTTCTGCACTTTGAAAATCCCGCCAAGAAAAATTTTGAGTCGTTATGGAGAGGAGCTTATTTTTATTCGTTTGAATGAAGTTGGTTTCAAGATGGCCAAATTCAAGAGGTTCACTTTCTTTTGACAGCTGAATGCGTAACTGATTTGCCTTAAATGAAGCGTCTCCACCATCAGGAAGTCCTTGGTCAATACTTAAATGACCTTTAGAATTCAGTGTGCCGGTCAGTTTAGTGATCGGCAGATTAAAGTCCTGAGTCAACTGTATCAAATTTAATTCAGCGATATCCCAAGAAAAATCTCCAATCCAATCGCGCCAGTTGCCCGCTTGACCATTTAGGCGATGTGCAAATTCGGCATTTACTGTAAGAGGACCGCTATGCCATGGGCTAACGATAGTGAGCGAAGCCGAATGATTGCGAATTCCATTTATTAAGGCAATATTTTGAATTTCAATGGTTGCCTTCAGCTTTTTATGGTTGAGATCTTGCCAGTGGATTTTTGAATTGCTAATTGCAATATTATTTTGTGCAAGCAACCAGTTTTCCGCTGAAAAATCCTTGGAATCTGGATTAAGTGGAATTCCAGCAATTGCAACAACACCTTCTTCATTGCGCTGAATGTCTATTTCTGCCCCGTCGAAATTCAGTTGATGAAAATAGGGTTTAAGGTGGTAGAAAGATAACCAACTGAGCTCGCCATTGATGTTTTGTATTTCTAGTGGGTTTGCCGATTTACTGCGATTGATAAAACGCAGACCTTGAATCCGGAACGCTGGTCTCATTCCCTCCCAAGATACTTCAACCGTGTCAATGGATACTTCAGCTCCTAAGCGCGCCCCTATTAACCGTTCAAGAGCCGGTTTTGATTTTTCAATCTGGGGCCATATCACAAAACGGATTACTAAATGGGTCGATACCAATAACCCCAAAATAACTACGAAAAGAATAGCCGCGCGTTTCCACCAACGCCCTCCTTTAAGTCTCTGAGGTCGTTTTTGGTCAACGTTTTTCAGGGATGGCGGGGTAATATTTTGAGGCATGGGCTCTATTATCCTTCAGCGGCAAAATAACGACCACTAGATCGCCTGTTAGGGATGGAGCAAGTTTAATATTGGGTATGAGCCATTTTACTGATCAAATTGATTTTTTGCGGGAACATTCCGAATACGCCAAGCGTTGGTTGCTGGCCCGCCCCTTATGGGAGGAGTGGCTTTATGCCTGTTCTGGTCGGGAAATTGACTTGGATGGCATTCGAGCGCTGCTGGCTTCTGCATGCGATTTAGTTGGCAAGGTTGATGCAGACGAAAGAGAGTTCATGGCCGAGTTGCGGCTAGCTCGACAGCGTCTGATGCTTTGGTTAGCATTTCGTGATTTAAATGGTTTTGCTTCGCTTGAGGAGGTAACACACGCTCTTAGCCATTTTGCGGAGCAGGTAATAGCCATTGCCATAGATTTTCAGCGGACTGAATTAGAAACGCGCTTTGGGTTGCCTCAAAGCAAAAGTAATGGCTTAGAGATGCCATTGATGGTAGTGGGGATGGGTAAGTTGGGGGGTAAAGAATTAAATGTATCCTCGGATGTAGATCTAATTTTTCTCTATGAGCATGAGGGCGATACACAAGGGGGGGGTAGTAGTCTTTCCCACCAAGAATGGTTTACCAGAATGGGTAAACGATTGATTAAATTTCTTTCTGAGTACGATGAGAATGGGTTTGTATTTCGAGTAGATATGCGATTGCGACCAAATGGCGATTCAGGGCCATTGGTCTGCAGCCTTGATATGTTGGAAGAATATTTGACAATTCAAGGACGGGAGTGGGAGAGGTACGCATGGATTAAGGGGCGGCTAATTTATCCCAGTCAGGCATCACCGGTTTTTGCTTATTACGAAAAAGCTCTCGATCAAGTCATTCGCCCTTTTGTTTACCGTCGTCATCTTGACTATGGCGTGATATCAGCAATTCGCGATTTGCATACGCAAATTCAATATGAGGCTGAGCGCCGATCAGCAAATCGACTCAATCGATTGCAGGATATAAAGTTGGGTCGTGGGGGTATTCGGGAGATTGAATTTTTAGCTCAAATGTTTCAGTTAATGCGAGGTGGTACCGACCCGCGTTTTCGCGTACGCCCCACTTTAGAGGTATTGGCGTTATTAAAACGGCAGAACCTACTTACAGACGCTGAAACGGATGATTTAAGTAATGCCTATGTTTTTCTGCGCCGGCTAGAGCATCGAATTCAAATTTGGGAAGACCAACAGACGCATTATTTCCCAGATGACGAGCTTTCACGGAGACGTCTAGCGCAAAGCATGGTGGGACCAAAAGAGTCTCCGGAATTGAATGGGTTTTTGGAAGAGCTTGATAGCCATCAAAATAAAGTAGCACGCCTTTTTGAAAAGGCGTTTGTTTTGGATGGGGCTGAGAGAATTGATTTGGAGTCGACTGTATCGAATTGGCAACTTGAGCGTAGTATCTTTCCTGAATCGTTTGCAAGATGGGAAGCCTGGATTGAAAGTCCAAAGCAGAAACTCTTAACAGAGAAAAATCGCCAAATTTTTGAAGGCCTTCTTCGTAAAGCTTCAGAATACTTATATGACGATATTGCGCATCGAGTAGACCTCGATCATGTTCTCGTTCGTTTTTTTGATCTACTGGAAGCAATCGCACGTCGAAGTGCGTATTTATCGATTTTGGCTGAATACCCGCAGGCGTTAAAAAATGTATTGGCCCTACTGGGGGCTTCGAAATGGGGTGCGCAATACTTAACACAGCATCCGTACTTATTAGATCATCTGCTGAATTCCCGAACAGAAGTCGCTTTAATGGAGAACCCCGATGAATACTGGGGTGAAGTAAAAACCAGTCTAGATATTCGGCTTGACGACGCTGAAATTGATGGCGATTTCGCTGAGCATGCAATGGATATTCTCAGAATAACCCATCATACCGAAACCTTTATTACCTTGCTCACAGATTTGGGTATTGGGGTTGATCATGCATTGCCGGTTGAAAAGGTCAGCGATCACCTCTCTGCGCTGGCAGATTTAATTTTGCAGACTACGCTTGAACGGGTATGGCCAGGAGTTGCTGAGAGATTTGGATTAAGCAAAGATAATGTCCCTCCATTTGCGGTCGTAGCTTATGGAAAATTAGGCGGTAAAGAGTTGGGATACTCTTCTGATTTGGATTTGGTTTTCCTCTATGGCTCAAAGGCTGAAGATTTTTCTGAGCAGGAAGTTTATGCCATGCTAGCAAAGCGGATGATTAATTGGCTTACATCCTATACCGCTGCGGGCAATCTTTTTGAGATTGATACACGCCTGCGTCCAAATGGTTCGGCAGGCTTTTTGGTAACAAATGTTGATGCGTTTAGAAAATATCAGTTGCGTGAGGGCGACAACACAGCGTGGGTTTGGGAGCATCAGGCATTAACACGCGCTCGATTTTCTGCGGGCTGTGAAATCGTTGGCGGTCAATTTGATGTTATTCGTTCCGAGGTGCTAGGACAAAAACGCAACTTAGATGCTTTGCGTACTGAAATCTTGGAAATGCGCCGTAAAGTTCACGATGGACACCCAAATTCTTCTGGCAATTTTGATTTAAAGCATGATTCAGGCGGCATGGTTGATATTGAATTCATTGTTCAATTTTTAGTTCTTGCATA
>CAIKFU010000107.1 GCA_903826775.1 uncultured beta proteobacterium
ACCTGTAGAATCTGTTGCCACTCCCGCCACAAAACTGCAGAACGCGAATCCTTTTTGGCAAGCCAACGCGCCAAGGTTCGTTGGGCTTTTAACTGTAGAGCAGGATTTGCCTTTGCCATACGCACAGCTTCTTCATGTAGAGCAAGACTTTGAAGATCTTGTAATTGATGTTGTGTATCTTCAGCGGATATGCGAATCCGTACGACCGGTTTTGTGCGCCGCGATCTTGCTCCGGCTGAATCGTTTGGCGAAGGATGCAATGCCTCACCGGCAAGAAGCGCCAAATCGCCGCTTACGCCTAGAACAGACATGACGCGCAAATAGGCGCCGATAGACGGTGAAGGATCGCCAGCCTCGATTGATCGAAGTGTATTGCGGGTAAGATGAGCCCGCTCACTCACTTCAACCGTTCCAAGACCTTGCGCTTTCCTTAAGCGCTTGATTCGATCTCCCAACTGCAAGAGCAATTGGCGTTCAAGAATAGGGCTTAGTTGAGAAGTAGTCATATGGTCACTATTATAACCATAATCATATATTTTGGTCAATATATTGACCAATTAATCAATCAACAATATTTCAATTTTTTGAGGTATTCGCATTGATGATATTTGATAACTACCCAATAGCGGGCGAAACCTAGAGTGGCTGAATTTCCTTGGCGATTTTCTTCGCGCTCGTTTTCTCGGCTTGTTTCAAGTCGTAGGCTTGTTGCAGATTCAGCCAAGATTGCGCATCCCCGCCAAAGTAACGCGCTAGGCGTAACGCTGTATCGGGCGTGATTCCCCGAATTTCCCTGGCCACATCGTTCATGCGGGTAGGCGTGACATGTAGGGCTTTCGCCAATGCATGTACGCTCATCCCTAAGGGGATGAGAAATTCTTCTCTTAAAATTTCGCCAGGGTGAATGGCCCTCATGCCGTTTTTCATTGCATCTCCATCAGTGATAGTCCACTATTTCCACATTTGCTGGACCGGATTGGGTCCATATAAAACAAATTCGCCATTGCGAGTTGATGCGAATACTGTATTGATTCGACCGATCGCCGCTTAAGGCTTCAAGACGATTGCCAGGTGGCGATCGAAGAAACTCGAATGTGGCTGCGCTGTCCAACTGTTGCAATTTGCGTTCTGCTGTCGATTGAATCGCCGAAAATCGCTTGGTTTTCCCAGTCATAAACAGACTTTCTGTTTCTGCGCATTTAAACGATTGAATCATAAGAGCATTATATATCATTTATCGGTAAACGATAAATCATGTGAACGCCCAATAGCGGGCGGGGGATCATGTCGAGTGATCGGCATTTTTCCCAAGGACCCAATGGCTATTCGTAGTGATAGCGACAAGCGATGATGACGATTTGATCCTTCTCTATCGCATACACCAATCGGTGAGTATCATCAATGCGTCTTGACCATAATCCAGATAGATTTTCTTTGAGGGCTTCGGGCTTACCAATTCCGTCTTCGGGATTTCGCACCACGTCAGCAATTAAAAGATTGATTCTTTTTAGCGTTTTCCGATCCTGCCCTTGCCAATAAACATAATCAGACCAAGCTGCTTGGGTCCAAGCAATCTTACTTGGCATTGATCAAGGCCTTCGATTTGATCTGTCCTTTACGGTATTGGGCTAAGGATTTTTCCAAATGTTTGACGTTCGCAGGAGATCTGAGCAAATGAAATGTTTCCATCATGCTGTTGTAGGTATCCAAGGACATCACGACAGCATCTTCGGCGTCCCGGCGCGAAATAATCGCTACATCGCAATCGGCAACCACTTGATCGATCACTTGCTTGAATTGGTTTCTAGCTTCCGAAAAATTAATGACTCTCATGTCGCTCTTTCCATTATTTGTCTAATATATTGTACAAGTTTATCACCCATCGAAAATATCCGCAAGCCGCCTTCTTGGGCGGTACCGCTACCACCCAATAGCGGGCGAGAGCTAATATTGCTATACCGGGCCTTGAGGTGATTTCACCACCCCCCTCTCCCGCCTGATGCGTCGCAGTCAAAAGAGTCGCCCATCAACATTTGATTATGCTAGCCCTCTTCTAAACGTGTATTTATCAGATCGGGAAAATGGAAATCCCGTGTTACTGCCTTGCAAACTGCATTAAGGATTCAAGATGCCCATTGTCTGCTGCTCGAAGGGCGGATAAGTAATTTTGACGGGTAGCTCCTGAAGTTGCGAGTGGCATGTTTCCACCCCAGGAAAATCGTTCCCCACCAAGACTCACAATCAACGCATCTGCCATTAATCGAGCGTGCCGACCATTGCCGTTTGGAAAGGCATGTATCAAAACCAGTTGATGATGAAAGCGCACTGCGATCTCATCGTTTGGTATTGTTTGATGCTCAATTTGGTAGGCGGTGTTATCTAGCAAATTTCTGAGAGCAACCGCAATCTGCGGCCAATCAATGCCAATGCTCTTGGCACTTTTTCTAAACGTACCAGCCCAGAGCCATGTTTGATTAAACATGCGGTTATGCAATTCTCGAACCAAGCCCTCATCTAAACCTTGAATGATCTTTTGACGCTTAATCCAAGTTGCACCTTCGACAATATTCATCTCTTCCCAAGCATTTAAATCCGCTTGGGTAGTAATGTGCACTGGAATGAGGCCAAGCGCTTCGTCTGGATCAATTGGGGTAGCGCCCAGCGCGTATTCAAAATGCATCACCATAGATTTCTTCTGGGACCATCCAAAATTTCATTTGTTAGTAACTCAAGCTGCTTATCACTTGCCGATTTATCTACAGATTGATTTTCAAGGCTCATTGAATGGGAAATGGGGCGCAAGCGCTCCTTTGCCACCGTCATCGCACGTTCTCGTAGGATTTCCTCTAACGACTTACGTGGCACGAGGGTGTATTGCAATTCACAATCCAAGGCGTTTGCTAGTTTTCGAAGGCTAGCTAGCGTGATCTTGTCATCTGCTTCCGCTTTTTCAAGCTTCGCAATACTACTGGGGGTAATACCCAGCTTGCGAGCCAATGCAGAGGCAGACATACCTAGCGATTCGCGAATAGCCTTAACCCAACCAGCGCTTGGACGGATGGGGGCGGGAGATTCCCTTAGCTTAGTGAGAGCAGAATTTATTTGATGGAGCTGTAAATTGGCAAATTTCTTGTTCATATTTATACCTATAGGTATTAATTAATAATTTTAATTATAGCCTATAGGTATAAATTAATAAACTATATTGATGCCTATAGGAATGAAATATCTATACAAAAGGTGTTTTAGTGGACTAAATAACAACGCAACTCAGTCAAAGTAAGTGGGTTTGGACCAATGCAACTTGGTCTGACTATGCGTATTGGCAAGGGCAAGATCGGAAGACCTTAAAAAGAATCAATCTGTTAATTTCGGATGTCCTGCGATGTATGCGATCCAGAAGGACCAAATCATCATCATCATTGCTTGCCGCTATCACTACGAGTAGCGTTGTCTAAAATGAGCGAACGTCGCTAGTGCCCAATACTGATCCCAAGTATTGGAATTACCAAATCGGCTCGCTACACAAATAAGGATTCTCTATTGCTCTGGGAATCAATTAAATAGCTAATTTGCGACAATATCGCTACTATATTAGCTATAGAGCGACATTTAAGAGTATTTTTAATTGAATCAAAGCCAATTTGCGACAATTTGAGAGGCTTTTTGTTTCAATAATAGCTATAAAACGACAAAATAGTGATTTAAATGGAAAACATAGCTAAAAAGCGACAAGAGATTGTTGATCTGATATTTGCTTCTACATCCGATAAGTCACTGGCGCGTCAATTGCAGCGTAAAGCGACTGAGGGGGAGTTGCGTCGGCTAGCGCCTGGTATTTATGCGCCGGCAAATATTTCCCAGGAGGAAGTTGCCTCATTAGTTCGGCGCAATTGGCAGAAAATTGCCGCCAAGGTGGCACCTAAAGCTGTGGTGTCCCATAAGAGCGCCATTAAAAGCGGCATTCATGAAGAAGGCATCATCACTCTTAGTCATCCCACTATATATAACAAGCAGATTCGATTTCCCGGATTAAGTTTTGTCATGATTAAGGGTCCTGGTTTTTTGCAGGGCGACATCCGATTACCGGAGCACGCCTTATTTTGGGCATCACGACCAAGGGCGATATTAGAAAACCTTGGGAAAAAATCGATTAGTCGTATGGGGCGCAACGAAATCGAAGATTCACTGATTGATATTCTCAATGCATCGGGCGAAGTTAAGTTAAATGAAATTCGTGATGCGGCAAAATTGCTTGCCCCATTGATGGGTATGGAAAAGGAGCTGGCAACTCTACAGACGCTTATTGGGGCTTTGCTGGGAACACATGCCCGTGGGAAGTTAAAAACCAAACAAGGCCAACTTGTTGCTTTGGGTAAGCCGGTTGATAAAATTCAACAAGAGCGTATGGAAATTTTAGCGGCCTATCTAAGGACCGCATCGCTTCCGGCAATAAAAGATATTGCTCCAAGTGGAATGGCTAAAGTCCATTCTGCCTTTATTGAGTCCTATTTCTCAAACTATGTTGAGGGTACTAAATTTGATATTCATGAGGCTGAGGAAATGGTCCTAAAGGATAAGATTATTCCCTCTAGGCCAAAAGACTCTCATGATGTATTGGGCGTGTTTCGTTTGGCTCTTAATTCACCCACTCGTAATGCCCCGCCCCCACCGGGAGAGGAATTTTTAAATAGTCTCAAGCAATGGCACGAGCAAATGCTGCAACGAAGGCCCGAGGTAAACCCTGGTGAATTAAAGAGTCAGGTCAATTATGCAGGCACTACTAAATTTGTTGAGCCTGCGATGGTGCGGGGAACTTTTGAAGTCTGTTCAGGGATTGCATTATCAATTCCAGAAGGGCTGGCTCGCGCCATATTTTATGGGTTCCTGATTTCAGATATCCACCCCTTTGAGGATGGTAACGGACGCATTTCAAGGTTGATGATGAACGCAGAGCTTTCAAGATTGGGACTTTGCAGGGTCATCATGCCGACTCTATTTCATCTACAGTATGTCGATTGTGCAAAGCAATTAACCCGGCATAACGATCCTGCGGGATATGTGAAAACCATAGCGCTAATGGCGCACTGGACTGCGCAGTTTAATTATGCAGATCTGCCAAAGCTTATTTTGGATTTAACTAAGACAAATGCGTTTGAGGAGTCGCCCATTCGGTTTAAGCTATTGAATACAGATGGGTCAAGCGTTACCTAGAACCGACCGCCGCCAATTGGCGGCGGATATCGATGTGTCGCCCAGTCGCATTAGCGAGATCATCCATGGAAACCGGCCCATCACTGCGGATACGGCATTGCGGCTCGGCCTCTTTTTTTCGATGGAACCGCGTTTTTGGGTCAACCTGCAGGCGGAGTACGACATTCGCATGGCCA
>CAIKFU010000108.1 GCA_903826775.1 uncultured beta proteobacterium
ACACGCCAGCGCTTGATTTCTTCACATAAGTTATTTAGATCTGCATAGGATAATTTTTGGACATTCTCTAAGCTCAGGCAACCGCCATCCTGAAGATCTTCAATCGCCTGAGTATAAGCCATATCGAGGGGTTTTCTTACTAGGCTCAGCAGTGCTTACATGGGTTGCAATAGTCATTATTTTCCAATTGTATATGAGTCGATTACCCATAAAAATATTTTTATTGATATGGATCAACCTTCCCCTGTATTTAAGACAGATGCGTGACTTTTCTAGTATCTGCAGATAAGTAAGGTGAGTTCATGAATTACTCCTGCTGGCCTTGAATCCGCTGTTCGCGTTATGTTGGCGACAGGCAAAAAATTATCTATAGAAGTAGTCAGCTTAAAAAAAGAGTCTTAAGACGGGATCAGGCATCCTTGGCATGATCATTGAGTGTTGGGTTAACCCGACGGCAAAGCGTCACTAAACTGACATAAAACTGAGGTAAATTGGTCAAATTTGGTGTTATTTTGCCCTTTTCGTTGTTGCGCTTCAATCTCAAGTTGTGTCGTATTGCTCAATTAGCCACTTTTGTTTATTCAATCTTTGTGGCTGCTAAATTGAAATTGGGAAAGTCTCGTAAATATTTTCTGGTTCTATTTCTGTTTGCGATTTCTGCTTCTGCATTTGCACAAAAGGCAGGCTCTGGTTCAGACCAATTTGCAAGCATGGATCAAGAAGTTGGCGGTTTCCCAACCGAGGGTACATTCTTCGGATTACCGGCCAACATCCATGGTCAAACCACTTACATTAACCAACGCTACAGCCCGTTCAACTCGCCCTATGAGGGTATGAATAGCTTATCGTCAGATAAGTCGATGAGTTATACCTGGTCGGCCACGTTGTTTTTTGGAGTAAGACTGGCCCCCAATACCGATTTGTATCTTAATCCTGAGTTGGTTTCGGGAGTTGCTTTTTCGGGATTAACTGGTCTTGGTGGTCCCAGCAATGGTGAGGCAACGCGCGCCCAAGGCTCCCAGGCTCACTTTTACTCTGCACGTTCTTTTATTCGTCAAACGATTAACCTAGAAGGCGAAAAAGTGGAATTGGAGAATGATTCCAATCAAATTAGCCAAATTGTGAGCAGCAATCGCTTTGTTATTACGGTTGGAAATTTTACGACTTTGGATATATTTGACGATAGTCGGTATGCCAAAGATCCTCGGGTCCAGTTCATGAACTGGGGCAATATGACGTATTTGGCTTATGACTATGCGGCCGATGCTCGGGGCTATGGTTGGGGTCTAGCCGGTGAGTGGTACCAAGACAATTGGGTTTATCGCATCTCGAGAATGACAGCACCAGTAGCACCGAATGTGCTGGCCATCGATGCGCATATTTTGAGCCATTATGGCGATCAAATCGAGGCTCAAAGGGACCACGTCATTGGCGATTTGCCGGGCAAGGTGAGTATTTTGGGTTACCGCAATAGGATGATTTTGGCGCGTTTTACCAATGCGACTGCTTACGTGAATGCAAACAATGCGCAAGGTACCTTTGCATTGGAAAATGTGCGTAATGGAGAGCAAATCAAAATGGGTATCGGTCTGAATGCCGAACAGGCATTGACTAAGGACTTGGGTATTTATATGCGTTCCTTTATTTCCGACGGTCATACGGAAACCATGGCCTTTGCGGAGGCTGATAGCTCATTGTCTGTGGGCATGGGAATTAATGGTGGGCGTTGGGGACGTCCAAAAGATACGGGTGGGATATCGGCAATGCTCAATGGCATTTCGTCTAATCGCAGAGCGTATTTGCAAGCTGGCGGTATTTCAAATTTTGTTGGTGATACACCTTACCCTTATGCAGGTCCAAACCAATCGTTGACCTATAAGCCCGAGCAAATCAGCGAGCTTTATTACAATGCTTTGGTGGTTAAAGGCGTCTTATTGGGCGTAAATTATCAGCATGTGATTAATCCTGCCTATAACGCTGCCCGTGGCCCGGTCAATATTTTGTCGTTTCGCATTCATGCTGAGTTTTAAGGATTGGCTAAAGCCTTCTTTCTTTGGCAATCAACCAAATTACACGAATCTATTCGACTGACTGCTTCTAGGATAGTAAGCGACTCTCATAGAAATATTTCGATAGTCTGCTTTGGCCGATCAGCGGAAGTTCAGAAAAATTTATCCAATGTCTCAAAATGGCCGATTTGAGACAGTATCCTACGCAGGTCGATAGTCCGCTTTGGCCGAACAGTGGAAGTTGGATAAAGATTGCTGACTGTCGCTTATGGGTCGTTTTTTGCCTGCGGTACTAATTTTTTGCGAAGGTCATTTCAACATCGCATAATGGCCTGACGATTAAATTTACTTCAATAATTACTAGTCATCAAGATCAAATTTCAGATCTGATTCGTAATCTTGACCGCCATAAAAAATACCAATGATTGAAACGCAATCGCGTTCGACTGCAAAAGCAATCACAGCATGTTTTTTGTAGTGGGTAGTTCGCAGTCCTGGGCGAACATCATTACGATGGTTACCTTTTTGTGGAAAGTTTTTTTTAGGCTTTCGCAATACTCCGCGATCGCATTGACATAATTACTGGCAATGTTTGGTGAAGTCACGTTTGCAATGTATTGATATAGCGATACCAATTGTTCTTGTGCTTCTGGTGTAAAAATGGCTACGAATTGACTCACGCTTTTGCTAAAGCTTTTTCATGTTAAGCTGCCAGTCTTACTCGTACTTGATCGAGCGTAAGTGCCCTTGCAGGATCAGTCTTTAATGCATCATAGGCTGGCGCCACCGTTTGAAGTAACCAGCTATCGATGGCTTTATCACGGGCCATCAGAGCGCGTATCCCATCTCGTAGCACTTCACTTTCACTGGCATATTCGCCAGAGGCAACCTTAGTTTTAACAATATCTGCCATTTCATTTGGCAAGGTGATGCTAAATTGCAGTGTTGTCCTCATCAGGGGCTTCTATATACGATAGGATTTAATCCTGCTCAAAAGTGATAATTAGGCCAATACTTACCAAAAATACCTGATTTAGGGCAATTTTTGTTTTTTGTCGAACGGTAGCTAAGGGTCGGCAAATACCCGCGGGGCTTAGTTTGGGTGATGGGCAGTTCACCATCTGATAGCCGCCTGATTGGGAAATTCAAACAAATAGGCTCGGCTAGACCACAAGCAGTCGGTGAAAGAATCGATAGAGCAATTTGCTTTAGTGTTCTAGTCAATGCTTACATTGGCATTTTTTGCAATCTTGCCCCATTTATCAGTTTCATCTTTAACGTACTGAATAAATTGTTTTTGTGTAGCAGGACCAACATCTGCGCCTTGATTTGCCCAAAGGGTTTGAATCTCGGGTGCATTTAATGCCTTGGTTGTGGCGACAAATATTTTGTCTTGAATTATCTGAGGCGTTCCTGAAGGCACCCAAAATCCATACCAAGAAATGGATTCAAATCCAGGGACACCCGCCTCAGTCATAGTTGGTATATCAGGAAAAGCTGGCGAGCGTTTTGGCGAAGTAACCGCTAAAGCTCGAATTGATCCTGCTCGAATGTAAGACGCCGCACTACCGAGCCCTTCAAAAATTAGATCAACTTCACCACCCATGAGGGCCGTCATTGCGGGGCCAGAACCCTTATACGGTATATGTACAAGAGATGTTCCTGTCAATTTATTGAAAATCTCTCCAGCAAGATGTCTCGTGGTGCCATTGCCAGAGGAGCCATAATTGACCTTGCCCGGGTTGTTTTTTGAATAGCTAATTAATTCTTTTACGGAAGTAATGGGAAGTTTGTTATTCACCACTAAAACGTCTGGAACAAAAGCTACCCCACGAATAGCAATTAAATCTTTATCAAGCTTGTACGAGAGATTTTTATAGATGCTTTCGGCAACAGTATGGTGAACCGCCCCCATTAGAATGGTGTAACCATCCGATGGAGCTTTTGCAGCAATAGCCGCGCCAATTGTGCCCCCAGCCCCACCTTTGCTTTCTACAATCACCTGTTGTCCAAGTTCCTTGGAGAGTTGGGCGGCTAGGGGTCTTGCAAAGGTATCCGTTCCGCCGCCAGGAGGAAATGGAACGATCAGATGAACCGGTTTGTCAGGCCAACTTTGCGCACCAGCGTTAAAAGCAAGAGAGCAAAGAACCATTGCAATGGCCGCAATGAGAAAAATTCGCAGTTGAGCGGAAAGGTAGGTCATGCACCCTCTTTTAAGAAGTAGTGTGTAACTGTCCATTCTCATTAAGATTTGTGACATTTAAGTGACGGATGTAATGGATGTATATTGTTACATACACCTTCTTTAGTAAGCGAGATTGCAAATGGCCTCAATTGCCTTAACTAAAACCATTCAAGTTAATGGGACAAATTATCAATGGCCTAAAAAACCCACTGTATTGGTTTGCATTGATGGGGGAGACCCCGAATATCTTCAGCAGCTATTGGCCGAGGATGCAATCCCGAATATTGCCCGGTTTATCAAGCACGGTTTTAGTACGGTGGCTGATGGCACGATGCCTAGCTTTACCTGCCCAAATAACATGTCGATTATTACGGGTACCCCCGCATCTAAACATGGCATATCTGGTAACTACTACTTGGATACCAAAACGTGGAAGCCAGTGGTTATGACCGGCCCTGAATTACTCAGAGGCGATACCATTTTGGCAAAATTTGCGGATGCTGGCGCTAAGGTGATTTCAATTACCGCTAAAGATAAATTGCGCAAGCAGCTGAGCAAAGACCTCGACATCTCAAAAGGCAATATCTCTTTTTCATCTGAATTTGCAAGCAAATGCACTCTTCAAGAAAATGGCATTGAAAATGTCTTGGAGCTTGTGGGGATGTCAGAGCCTAATATCTATTCGATGGAACTCTCTTTATTTGTATTGAAAGCAGGCATTAAACTCTTGGAGCGTGAAAAGCCCGACTTGATGTACCTCTCATTAACGGATTGGGTGCAACACAAGTACGCCCCCAATGACGCTGAAGCCAAGCGTTTTTATCAAGAATTAGATAAATGCTTCGGCGAGCTTGATCAGTTAGGCGCCGTGGTTGGCTTGACTGCTGATCATGGTATGAGCGATAAATCGAATAAAGAAGGCAAACCGAATGTCATCTGGCTCCAAGATATATTGGATAAAAAATTAGGTAAAGATGATGTTCAAGTAGTCTGCCCGATTACCGATGCCTATGTTGGGCATCATGGTGCATTGGGCGGCTTTGTTAGGGTTTGGTGTCGTGGTAAGGCAACCCCTCAAGATGTGATTGAAGCTATTGCTGGAGTCGACGGTATTGAGCAGGCTTTAGATAAAGAAAACATTTGTAAATTATTTGATCTTCCTCCTGATCGAGAAGGTGATGTAGCAGTCATTGCCAGAAAAGATGTTTGCATTGGGTCTTCCGCTAGCAATCACGATCTATCTGGTCTTGAGGGTCATCGGCTGCGGACTCACGGTGGAACATCTGAAGCGAAGGTGCCCATTATTTTTAACTACCCTTTAAATGATGATTACAAAGCTAAAGCTGGAGTAAGTACGTTAAAAAGCTATCAGTTAATGGATTACGCCTTAAACGGTTTGGAAGTGGGTTGGGGTGTCGATATATTGTGAAGAAATAGCACAAAAGCATACAAATAGGATTTCATAGGGTAGTTTTCTGTGAGGTGACCGTCTTTAATGGGTCGACAAGCGACTAGAGGTTAATTGAAGGCTCGGCGCCGCTATTCGTTAATTAATAGTTGTTGAGACAGATTTTTAAATAGTCGAAATACGGCCAGAAGAAGTCATCCGCCCCTAGAATTCTAAGAATTGCTAATGATCCCCTGTAGGCTTAAAATGGAGCAATCAAATTGGTTTTAATAAAAAGGGTTATGCCATGAAAATACTGCTGCCAATCGACGGTTCAACATCGTCACTTCATGCCGCAAAATACGTTGCTAAACTGGCTAAAAATACGCGCAGTCCTGTTGTGGTTACATTGGTGAATGTGCACGACGATGCTGGGTTGAATCATGTAAAGCAATTCGTCTCCAAAAGCGTTGTGGACGATTATTTGCGCGAATTAAGCGAAAAGGAACTCAAGTCGGCGCAAAGGGTATTGGACTCGGCCCGTGTGAAACACAATATGGCCATCAAGCGTGGTCACATTGCCGATGAAATCGTTGCCCTTGCCAATAAAGATAAGGTTGACATGATTGTGATGGGCGCAAAGGGGCGAAGTGGTTTTGTTGACGTCTTAATGGGCTCAGTTGCACAACGTGTTTTAAGTACTGCAAAACAACCCATATTGCTCGTTAAGTAATCCCTATCGGTGGGTTTCTTAGTTGGAATCAAAGGCGCTAGTCACTTTTGTTTTTCCGAAGTAGATTATTGAATTTGAATGGAATTTGGCAATGCGAAAGACGATTGAATTGCTACTCTCAGTGGGCTTATTTCTAGGAATGAGCCATAAGGCCTTTGCCCAGTTTGGCGAAGTAATTCTTGGTGCTGCTTTAATTGGCGGCGGCGTTTTCGCCTGCTCAAAAACGACCCCGTCAGATGAGCCACCAAGTAGGCCAATAGTGGTGAATTCGACCTCGGCTATTCAGAACCCAGTCACTCCTACGTTGATCATTTAGTTGGCAAAAACATCTAGTGTGCCTAAATGCTATGAAGGACTACTTTAGCCCTCAAGTGGGATTCATGCGAAGGTTTTTGTTGATTGTTTGGCTTTTAACCTTTACCACTTCTGTTTTGGCAGGTCAGCTTGCTAGCCCACTACCTGTCGGCGGCTTTTCTCATGATTACAATATTTATCTTGGCGACTCCAAAATTGGCGAGCACCACATTCGAATTCAGTCTGCCAATCAGATGATACAAGTGTCACATCGAATTCAAATGAATGCCACCTTTGTATTTGTAACCCTGTATGAATTGCAACATGAAAGTCATGAATTGTGGATGGAGGATGATTCGCCACAAAGGGCAAAACTCATTTCCTATGAAAGCAGCTCTATCGAAAATGGCACCCCTTACAAGGTTTCCGGAAAGTCAACCGATGGTGGATTTCAAATCGTCACGGCTACCGGAACTGTCATGGCCCCTAAAGACATTGCGACAACCGATTCTTTTTGGGTGGATATGAGCGTTCTTCATCCGCAACTTCTCGATAGCGTTAAGGGGAAAATCGTTCCCGCTGCCGTAAAGGCGCTGGGTAGTGTTGTGGAATCCGGTAAAAAAACAGAGAGGTATGAACTGGAGGCTGGAGATCGATCTGCAGAGGGATGGTTTGCTAACGAAATTTTGGTGAAGGCAATCATTAATCGCGGTGGCCATCAAATCTACTACAAACCAGTGCAGACCCAATAAGGTATGGTTCAGAGGGCAATCAGTATCCTTTGATCCTGGGATTCGGTCCTTGTGGGCCACCAGAAATGGTCGGAAAATAGCATCAGCCGAGTCGGTAGTAATGCATGACGCGCATCTGCTTTAGAGCAAAAAAATTTACTTGCACAGAACTTAACGTTTACTCCAGCAAAGCTTTAATTCTGCCTGCAGGCGACCGGGTTGAAGTAGTTTCTTCGTTAACTCCGTAGCCTCTTGAATCATCGGTAACGTCATCGCATTGGCTAGGCCTTGCCTGTTGCGGGCTGCTTGGCTATTGGCATTCGTGTCTAGTGCTACTGATACGTTGTACAACGCCAATGCCAAAACCTGATCTTGCGACACGCCCTGTCCTTTTTGGTACAAGACGCCCAGATTACTCAGGGCATCGATATCGCCACTCTCAGCCGCAGGCCGATACCAGCGTACAGCCTGAACGTAATCTACCGGCATGCCGATGCCATGTTCGTACATGGCGCCAAGGTTATATTGGGCATCGGCGTTTCCTTGCTTTGCTGCTTTTTGATACCAGTCGGCAGCCTGTCGAAGATTGACTGGCATGCCAAATCCTTTCTCAGACATAACCCCCATTGCATATTGGCTGCGGGCATCTCCGTGATTCGCAAGTGGTCGTAGCGTCGTAATGGCTTCCGAATAATTCCCAGCTGAAAACGCGGTTGCAGCCTCGTCAAAGCCGGCATCAGCAGATGCAATGAATGCCCATCCCAACAAAATTGGAATGAAACGGACTAAGCGTATTTTTTTGTTTTCAGTCATCTATCAATATTGTTGCACGAGCAATTTTTCTATGGGATTTTCAATTTTAAAGGCCGCTCTCCACCAATTAACCTACCTACGCGCAATGCCGATTGCCGATCCAAAGTAGACGACGGTTACTCCGCTGTTAACCCTGTGTTACTTGGCAAAAACCGTTGTTTCACAGCAAACATGCGTTGCGGACAACTTGCGTTTGGGCGAGCCCAATTAAATTTAAATGCTCATAAACCAAATTCGCCCATGTGTGCACGTAACTAGTGCAATTTGATTTTTTCTGCATCTTATTTGTGCGAAATGGGTAACTCTTGGCATTCCTGATAGGCAGACTTGTATACAAGCAAGTACACCAATTCTGGCTTGTTAACCCAAAGGAGCCCTAAGCATGAGTAAGTACACATTGAACATCGGACGGCGTCAAGTCTTGCAAGTAGGGGCGGTCAGCGCGGTTGCCGCTCTTGTTCCCTCGTTTGCCAAAGCGGCTGACGACAAAATTCAGATTGGCTATTGGCCTATTGCTAGTGGCTTACCTTTTTATGTGGCTCTTGAAAAGGGCTACTTTAAGGATGTTGGCCTGAACGTAGAGGGTGTTAAATTTGCCAGCCCCAACCAAATTGCTGAGGCCATGATTGCAGGGCGTATTCATGGCTCTGCCAATGGCACAGCTTCTGCGGCATTGGCCCTTGCAGAAATCACATCACCGAACCTGTTTAAGATTATTTGCTCAAATCCCTCAAATGCCAAATACGTATTGGATGAAGTCTTGATACCGGCAGATAGTAAAGTTAAAGCGATTAAAGATTTTCCTAAGGATGTCAAATTTGGTTGCGGGCCCGGGATTCAAAACGTGACTTTGGCCAAAATCATTCTTGAAAAAAATGGTTTACCAAACGTTCAGCCTATTGAATTGCCGGTAGGGCAACACATTCCCGCGTTGGCAGCCGGGCAAATAGATGCCGTGTATACCCTGGAGCCATCGGGAACGATCGGTAAAGTTAAAGGCGTCTCGCGCGTTTTGGAAGCCGGGGTTATTTCCAAATACATGCTGGGAGACCCTATGGCGCCGTGGTTTGGTGGATCGGCATCCCTTACCACCACGCTCATTAAAGAGCGCCCAACCGATGTCAAGAAATTCATACTCGCTTATGCCAAGGGGGTTGATTTTGTTCGCAAGAACCCAGAAGAGTCTAGAAAATCGCTTGATGGCTTTACCGCCATCGAAGAGGCGGTGGTCAAAGAAGTGCCATTGGCGAACTTCGTGATGTTTAACGAATTCAAGCCTAGTGATATTGCCTACTTCCAAAAATACTTCGACGTATTTAGCGATCGCAAGATCTTTTCTAAGGTAGTGGATGTCAAACCCCTTATCTACGGCAGCTAATTTCCCATGACCAGTACAGAGCGCCTTCAGAAGCTTCTACCATTGATTGGACCCATTGCGCTTTTGTTGCTTTGGAGCCTGATCTTGGAGGCAAAGTGGGTAAAGCCAATTTTGCTGCCACCGCCCGGCGAAACCCTGACTTACATGGCAGGCTCGTTTATGAGTGGTGGTATTTTTGGTGATCTATTCGCCACGATTAAGCGCACGTTTTATGCCTTTGCTATTGCCACTGCGATTGGGGTTCCTTTAGGCGTCATCCTGGGAAGCAATGAAAAGATTTATCGCAGCGTGGAGTTCTTGATTGATTTTTTTAGGTCTACTCCTTCATCCGCTTTGATACCGCTGTTTATGTTGATCTTTGGCATCACCGATATTAATAAGATTGCCATTGCAGCATTTGCCGCGGTATTGGTGATTCTGTTTAATAGTGCCTATGGTGTCATGAACGCCAAGAAGACCCGCGTCAATGCTGCCAAAACGATGGGGATACCCACTCGCTACATCTTTAAGGATGTGCTGCTAATGGAGAGTCTGCCCCAGACATTCGTCGGTCTGCGGATGGGGGTTTCGATGGCTCTAGTCATTGTGATCGTCGCAGAGATGTTTATTGGGTCTGAGAACGGTTTGGGGCATCGCATCATTGATGCCCAGCAAGTCTTTAATGTCAAAGAGATGTACAGCTCCATTCTGATTACCGGCGCACTAGGCTACGGATTGAATCTTTTGTTTCTGTTGTCGGAAAAACGCATTGTTCACTGGGGTGGAAAAGCATGAGTACCGTTTATGATTTGCCGGCAGCAATTGGGACTCACGTCACCATCCGGGGATTGGATAAGTCTTTTAATGGAGCGGTGCTCTATGACAAATTCAATCTGGATATTCCAAAAGGAAAGATAGTCTCCATCTTTGGACCCAATGGGTGTGGAAAATCCACTCTTATTAATATGATCTCTGGGTTGATGCCAATTGATTCAGGGGAAGTGCTTTTTGACGGTAAAACATTAGATAAAACAACGATTGGCTACGTCTTTCAGAATTATCGGGACGCCCTATTTCCCTGGATGACTTCATGGGACAACATTGCCTACCCACTCAAACGCAGCGGCATGTCCAAAGAAAACGTGAAAGCACGCGTTGATGAGCTAGTGGCATTGTTTGAAATTAAATTTAACCTCAACCTTTACCCTTATGAACTTTCTGGCGGCCAGATGCAAACCGTCTCCATCATGAGGGCATTGGCCCCCAAGCCTGAAATTCTATTTTTGGACGAGCCTTTTTCCGCGTTGGATTTTGAGATGACGCTTTTCATTAGGGCCAAGTTGCAAGAAGCCAATTTGAGTACTGGCGTAACGATGATGATCGTCTCTCATGATTTAGAAGATGCAGTCTTTTTAGCCGATAAGATTTTGCTGCTTACCAGAAGGCCCACCCGGATTGCGGAGTATCTTCACTTTGATATGGAAAAACCCAGATCGCCTGAGAGCGTGAGTGAAGCGGAGTTTGTGAGAACCAAAGCTTTGGCACTTGAAATATTCCAACGGGAGATGAGGGCGTGATTACCATTAAAGAGTTGCTCAAGCGCTACCAATCCGGCGACCTTACCCCAATGCAGCACATTCAAGGACAACTCAAGTTAATTCGAAAATATTCTCATGAGGTTAAAGATCCCGCCTGGATTTCTATAGCAACCGATAGCAATATTAGCGAGCAATTACTCAATCTGAAGGCTTTAGAAAATGCAAAAACGATTGCTGGCTTACCCCTATTCGGGATCCCGTTTGCCATTAAAGACAATATTGATGCCGCAGGATGGGAGACGACTGTAGCGTGCCCTGATTTTGCTTTTGAGCCCTTGAAACATGCGACCGCAGTACAAAAACTCATAGACGCCGGCGCCATCTTGATCGGCAAAACCAATCTAGATCAATTTGCTACGGGCCTTGTAGGCACAAGATCCCCATATGGCGCCGTTCCCAATACGTTTGATCCTGCATACGTGAGCGGGGGGTCTAGCTCTGGCTCTGCTTCTGTGGTTGCAAGGGGATTGGTGTGCTTTGGCTTGGGTACCGATACCGCAGGCTCTGGCAGAATCCCGGCGGCATTTAACAATATTGTTGGCACTAAACCCACTCCTGGACTAGTAAGCACCGAGGGCGTTTTCCCGGCATGCAAATCGATTGATTGCGTATCGATCATGACGCTCACTGCCGCTGATGCCGATATTGTCCTGAATGTCATCAAATCGAATGAAGCGGATAGGGCTAGAGAGGCGCAGTTCCATCCAACACCAAACCCGATCCCCGTCTTGAATAGACCAATCCGCATAGGGATCCCGAAAAACTGCCAATTTTTAGATGGCGGCCAATATCAACAAGCATTTACGAATGCCATTGAGCATGCAAAAGGCCTGCATGTGGAGTTTTTCCAAGTGGATATTGATCCGTTCGTCAAAGCCGGCAAGCTTTTATACGACGGTCCTTGGGTATCTGAGCGTTTTGCGGTTACTGAGGGGTTCCTTAACTCCAATCCTGCCTCATTTGATCCTAGTGTTAAGCAGATTGTTCAAAGTGGCGCATCCTATTCAGCAGCGCAAGGATTTCGAGCCATCTATCAATTAAAAGAGTTGGAGATCGAAGCCAAAAAAGCTTGGGCAACATGCGATGTCATTTTGGTGCCTAGCGCCCCCAATCATCCCACTCTAGAGGATCTCAAGAACCATCCTATTTTGAAAAATAGCGAATTGGGCATGTATACCAACTACGTCAATTTGATGCGCCTATGCGCCGTTGCGGTTCCTGCTGGATTTACGGATAAAGGCATGCCGTTTGGGGTCACGTTATTAGCGCAGGAAGGATTCGATACCGTCCTTCTTAAATTGGCGGCGCAGTGGCAAATCGTGTTTGGGCTTTCGCTTGGCAACTCCAGCATCAAGGGGACTCTTGCAGAACTCACGATACCCCCAAGTAAAAATGACAGCATAGAAATTGCCGTCGTTGGCGCCCACCTTCAGGGGATGCCATTGCACTGGCAGCTAACCGAAAGGCATGCTCGTTTAATTAAGGCCTGTAAATCAGCCAACTCTTATCGCCTTTTTGCTTTGCCAAACACGACCCCATCAAAACCTGGACTAGTCAAATCCAAAACCAATGGTGCGGCGATTGACCTTGAGGTGTATGAAATGCCAATCGCTGAGGTCGGGTCATTCCTCAGCCTTATTCCAGCACCGCTGGGACTGGGGAATATTGAACTGGAGGACGGTTCGTGGGTAAAGGGATTTATTTGCGAACCGTATGCGATTGAGGGCGCAAAAGATATTAGCAGTCTCGGTGGGTGGAGGGCGTATATCCATCAACTGGAAGGCCAGCAATAAATGCCATCCGTCATACCCATGAATAGCAAGTTCTCGAGTCTGGCGGAACATGCCTATGCCCAAATTAAACAAAAGATCTTTAACTTTGAAATGATGCCAGGCGACCTCATCTCTGAGGGCAACCTGGCAAAACTCGTTGCTGTTAGCAGAACCCCATTGCGTCAAGCACTTCAACGGTTGCAACACGGTGGATTCATTAAAGCCATTCCGAAAATAGGATGGCAAGTTTCCCCTTTGGACTTCAATAAGCTGGATGAGTTGTACGACTTTAGGATTTTGATTGAATTAAATGCCATCAAGGCACTGGGGAACTTAAATCGCGATAATCAAATTCTAAAAGATTTGCAGAAAAGTTGGTTAACACCAAAATCCAGACGAAGCTTTAATGCGTTAGACGTTGGAATGCTTGATGAACAATTTCATGCTTCTTTAGTGAAGGCATCCGGGAACGAGGAGATGCTCAAAACCCATTCTGAGATAAGCGAAAGAATCAAGATCGTAAGAAGACTTGATTTCACAAAAAACAACCGCATCAACAGCACTTACGATGAGCATGGCCAAATTATCAAAGCGATTTTGGCAGGAAGAACTGCAGAGGCTCAACGATTGCTTAAAGCGCACATTGAACAGAGCAAAATTGAAGTGAGAAAGATTACCCTTAGCATGCTTCAAGAAGCGCGAAATCAGGCGGTTGGTTGATATTGCTAACAGTCCCTTGGTAACCTTTATTTTTTAAGTTTGGCGAGAGCATTGCTATGGGGTGATGTCCTTAATGGATGGGCATATCCAATCTGCAAAGAACCTAGTGAACCGTTGGAATTACCAAAGCATTTTTCAGGTGGTTAGTTTTTGTAGTCTGCTTTTGTAAGGTAGAAGTCCATTTGCACAATGGTTGAAAACCGAGTTGCAGTCCCATTCACGGTATAGGGGCGAAAACGATAGGCCAACGCCATCTGCTCGGCTGCTCGATCCAGCTTTTGATGGTTGCTTGATTGGATAAAGCTCGTT
This sequence comes from uncultured beta proteobacterium, assembly GCA_903826775.1. GTDB lineage: Bacteria > Pseudomonadota > Gammaproteobacteria > Burkholderiales > Burkholderiaceae > Polynucleobacter. The sequence goes on from CAIKFU010000108.1 coordinate 13,909, forward strand.
TTCTTGACGACTCCGCCTTCATTGACATAGAGTTTTAACCTGGCTGTGCCTTCTGTGCCCTTGCGTTTGGCCCCATCAGGCCAATAATTCTCGATATTGGGTTGATGCAAAATAATCAATTTAGCAATATCGATTTCCGGTTCATTGCCAGAAATGGGTTCATAGGCCATCGCAGGCGAGGAGCATCCTAACAGGATTAAAAGCATCACCCTGCGAGAAAAGCGCCTAGGAGTCATGTCGCTGACTACTCCCCATGGCTAAAGCGAGGGGCTTTACGCTACTTTTGGTAAACGTGCGTGCAAAAATGCAATTTCTCATGCCTTTCCAAATCGGAATAATCACGTTTTTTGAAGTGGCCGTCACTGTAGTGGGCCAGCATACTCGATGGTGGTCATTATTTATCTGCGCGATTGTTGTTGTGAGTAAGCAAATGTTTTACGGTCTTTCCGCGTACTGGGGAGCCTCGTCCAAGATGTCGTACCACTCGGCTTTGGATGCAGTGAAAATGTGCGAGGAAATTTTGGATTTCACGGGCGTATCCATTGTTCCTAGCCGAACCCTCATGATGTCCGGTGTGCTCGCCCGGATGCTAAAGAGTTGCGATCCGCAATCGGAACAAAAGGCGCGGTCCAAGCCTTCATGGTGAAATGTCTTAATGAGGTCCTGGCCGGCGGTAACATGAAAGTCCGATTGTGAAATCGGTATCGACGTAACGAATGCGGTGCCCGACGATTTGCGACAGCGTTTGCAATGGCAACAGATGATGGGATTTAGGTTCCCGCTAATGGTGTACTGTATTTTTCCGCATAGGCAGCTTCCGTTATGCATTCTTGTCTCCTTATGAATCGTAGCAATGATTGCGCCAGTTTACTCGGTGCAAATGGTAGACTCATTCTGGCATTGTGAATACAAACGGCAACTATTGCCACTTCATTGATATCGGAGTTTTATTTTGGGTGCGGAAAAATCACATCAGGCATTTCGTGTTGAGGAAGCAACCATAGCGGATTTGCATCTAGCGATTATGGAAGGCAAAACGACCTGTGTGGAAGTGGTTGAGCAGTACCTTGAGCGGATCCGCGCTTACAACGGGCCATCCAGTTTGCTGGTTACCGAGGATGGCGGTGGTTTACCGTTGTTGCAAGGGGTTGTGAGGGGTGGCAAGGCCATCGCATTCGATCAAGCAACCGTGAAGGCCGGCGAGGTGCTGCCGGATTTGGATCGGTATGCCGGGCCGCCTTTGGAGTTTGGAAGGATGGAGGCGACCGCTTCCGATCCGGGTGTGGCGCAGCAGTTTGGAATGATTGTCGGCAAACCGAATGCAGGGCAGGTCAACGCGCTATCGACCATCAACCTCCGGGGCGAGCGTTCCGTGGTTTGTCGAGGCGATTACGATTTGCATCCTTCGCAAGGGCCGCTTCCTGAAGGGGCGCCGGCGGTTTGCGAAATCTTTCGGCGCTTTCCCGATGCCCTAGAGCAGGCCGCGGCACTGGATGCGAAATACGGCCGCAATCCCGATCTCAACGCCATGCCGTTGTACGGCGTGACGTTCTCGTTCAAGGATGCGTTCGATACCAAGGACATGCGGTCAACGGGCGGCGCCGATGCGGCCTATGATATTGATTTTCCCGCGCGGGACCACATTCTCGTGGAGCAACTTCGCAAAAAGGGCGCGATCATTTTTGCCAAGGCGGTGATGACCGAATACAACGGACGTGCCGGTGACCCCGGCGGCAAAAATCATCCCCGGGAAGTGTTGCCATCGGTATTGGGGTATCAGCGATCGACCTGGGGCGGAAACCCTTCGAATCCCTATGACACTTCCCGGTCGGCATCCTTGGGTTCGAGTTCCGGATCCGGTGTTTCGGTTAGCGCCAACCTGGTGATGGCCAGCCTAGGGGAGGAAACCCGCATGTCAACGCGAGGTCCGGCGAATCACAATTCGCTCGCATTGATATTGCCCCATAAGGCGATGCTCGGATTTGACGGGGGCGCAATCGGTGCGGACATCTATTGCGACCGCACGGGCATCTTGTGCCGCACCCTCGAGGACTGCACAAAAATACTGGACGCGCTAAAGGACGACGAACGGGGCTACTACGATCCCCGCGATCCGTATACGACCGTCCCCAGATCCTCTGTGTTGCAAACGCGCTATCAGGACCACGTCGTCAAGGGAAAAACCCAAGGCGTGCTTTCCGGCACTCGGGTTGGGGTGGTGAGGGAATCGATGCTCAATCCGGGACTCAAAGCGGTCAAGCCGATCATTGCGGCAGTGTCCAAGGAAATCAAGGATGTGCTGGGCGACCATTTGCAAGCTACCCTTGTCGAGTCGTCTCACCCGTTGTGGAAACGGGATGAATCCATCGAGCAAATGCGGGTCGATTTCAACCAGGCGCTTGCTAGGCTCGTGCCGGTATTCATGCCCGATCTCTTGTTTCGCTTAACCGAATCGGGGCTGCCGGTATTTCCGGATTTTGCAAGCGCCATCCTGCCTACCGAATTTGCGCCGGGAAAAATCTTTGGGTCCGGAAGCATGACGCCCATCGACTACTTGGTTGAACTGGCCGACCTCAATATTGAGCCGCCGAAGAATCTGAACATTGCCACAGTGCAAAACCAGATCCTTGCCAAATCCTTTCGGTTCCATATCAAGCAGTACCTGACCCGTCGCGCTTCGGATTGGAATGCGCTGGGTCATCGGGAAACGGTCATCGATTGGCCAACCCTGAACAGCAAATCGAAATTTTGGGGTGACGATCAGCGTGCCGCTTTCAAGAATTGGGAAGAGACCGTCGATCCGAGAAATCCGCTGGGCGGGCGTCAGGGCGTGGATGAGCGCATCATGCTGCGGGAGCTGTTGCGACGCGTGGACATGATGGTGATTCTCGAAAACAAATTGGACGTGCTCGTTAGGCTTCATACTCCGTTGCCACCTGCAAAGATCGGCGGACCCGAGCAACCTGGGGAAATCAATGCGCTGCGGCTTGAAGAAGGCTATGGACCCAATGCGGGCTTGACCGAAATCCTGGTGCCGGCCGGCTTCGTGGATGTGGCCTACGATGCTCAATACGCATTGTCGGCGGATCGAAAAAAATACGTCGGCATCAAGACGGATAAGCCCTCCAGACTGAGCGGTCCGGGACTGCCTTTTTCCCTCGTATTTCGGGTTGAGCCTGGCATGGAGGATCGCTTAGTCAGGGTTGCGTCGGCCTATGAGGCGGCGTCGCAACGAAGAGTACCTCCACCCCAATTTGGACCATTGAAATGAGGCATTCAGATTCAGTTTGCAAATCCGAATGAAATTCAATTTGGGGCAAAAGCCGGATTGGATGGATTCGCCGTCAAATGGCAATTTGGTGAATAATAGGTAATCTTCGAGATGCCGCATACCCTAAAGAAGCCCGCAACAAACCGAATGCCGATATGAAAAAACTATGCCTTTTCGCAGCGATTCTTCTTGGTGTAACGAGCGCATTTGCCAGTGCGCCCGTATCGACAGAATCCGTGGTCGGCATTACCAATTCGCATGCTACCAACAAAGCCCGGTTTGAGGAAAAATACCAAGACAAAACCTTGCAAGGCGATTTTGTGCTACTGGAAATCAAAGAAGGTGGATTGGAAAAAAATCAGTATTCGGTGACGATGCTCACGCACGGTAAAACCATTGTTTGCACCAAGTTGAGCGACCCCCAAACGATTGCGTTGCTGACGTCCCTGCATAAAGGAATGCAGGTTCAAGCGTCGGGGACCATCCGCGACGTGTTGTACGGAAAAATCGCGCTGGAAGAATGCGTGATTTCCATCAGGCCCCCGAAGAAAAAAGCGTTTAAGGTTTTTTAATCCTCCTTAATGTTTTTTTCCCGAATGATTTTCGACCAGAATTCAATTTCCTGTCCCATATCCTTAGTGAATTGATCGGGGGAGTTGGCGACAATCTCGTTGCTTCCCTTCAAAGCCCTTTCCCGCACTTCGGGCAAGGCCATGATGCGGACGACTTCAGCGTTCAACTTGTTGGTGATGTCGGGCGGCATTCCCGGAGGACCCAAAAGACCCAGCCAGATGTACGCAGCCAAACCCTGCAGCCCGTATTCGCCCAGGGTGGGCACGTTGGGAACGGTTGCCACCCGTTTGTCCGAAAACGTTGCCAGTCCGCGCAACCTGCCCGCATCGACCATCGGTTGCGAGTTGCCGACGCTGTCGCAAAACATCTGCGTTTCCCCCGAAATCGTGGAAGCCTGAGCGGGCACCGCACCCTTATACGGGACATGCGTGATGTTCGTCCCTGCAGCGATGTTGAACAATTCGCACGCCAGATGGCCGCCGCTGCCGATACCGACGCTCGAGTAGTTCAAATTGTTTCCGGAAGCTTTCGCGTAGGCGATGAATTCTGGAATGGTCTTGGCCGGAATGTTCGGATTGATCAACAGGTACATGGGGTATTTGATGGCGATGCTAATCGGTGTGAAATCCTTGATCGAGTCGTACGGTCTGGGATTTTTTAAGAGGTTGCTGATGAGGTGGGCGCTGTTGGAGGTGAAGAGGAGGGTGTAGCCATTGGGTGGCGCTTTGATGACCAAGTTGTTGCCCAGGGTGCCAGTACCTCCCGGTCGATTGTCCACAACGACGGGCTGGCCCCAATGATCCTGCATTTTCGTTGCAATGATCCGTGCATAGATGTCGGTGGGTCCCCCGGGGGTGAACGGCACAATGATCGTAATGGGTCTGGACGGGTAGTTGGCTGCAGTTTGTGCGTGCACCAATTCCTGAGCCATGCTGATCAACAGCAGAGCGGCGCCAAGTAGTAGACGGCTATTTTTCATCCCCAGATTTCCAATGCATTTTTATTTTTTTGGATTGTTTGGAACATCTTAACGGCAAATTCAACCCGGTTGATGAATTCATCGCTAAGCTGATTCTGTGGATGATTTTTGAATAGATTGGCGCCCAATTCCAAGATTGACCCAAACGAATGGGTGCCATTTGAAATTGAGGGTAGAGTAGCGATTTGGTCATGCAAAGAAAGTACCCAATGAAATGCCGTTCGCTGTTGATTGCAATAATTACCTATGTGGGATTGGGAGCGTTCGCGTTCGGGCAAAGTTTTCCCGATCGCCCGGTGAAATTGCTCGTTCCGTATGCGCCCGGCGGTAGTGCCGATATTGCAGCGCGTTTGATTTCGGATGACTGGGGCAAGGCGCTCGGACAATCCCTGATTGTCGAAAACCGCTCGGGGGCTGGAGGCAATGCCGGTGTGGACGCTGTCGCCAAATCCAAGCCCGATGGCTACACGATTGGATTGCAAACCTTGTCCTTGGCGGTCAATCCTGCGCTGTATGCCAAGATGCCGTTTGATACCTTGAAGGATTTGGCGCCGATCGGGATGGTGGCCAGTTCGCAACACGTTCTCGTAATTAATCCCAAGGTTCCTGCGAAGGATTTGAAGGAGCTCATTGCGTTGGCAAAAAAAGAACCCGGTACATTGACTTATGGTTCAGCTGGTAATGGCAGCACACTGCACATCGCCGCGGAATTGTTCAAGGCGGATGCCGGGGTCGACATCCAGCATGTACCCTATCGTGGTGGCGGGCCGGCATTAACCGACACCGCAGGGGGTCAGGTGAGCATGAGCTTTCCGGTGGCGATCGCCGCGCAACAATTTGTTCAGGGCGGCATGCTCAGGGCGATTGGCGTGACGGGCAGCAAGCGGTCTTCATTGATGCCCAGCGTGCCAACGATTGCCGAAGCGGGCTTGCCTACCTACAATTTTGAAACTTGGTTCATCGTCTTTGCGCCCACCGGCACGCCAGTGCCAGTCATCGATAAGCTCAATGCCACGCTCAATACCGCATTGAACAACCCGACATTGAAAGCGCGGATGATCAAGGAGGGATTCGATCCGATCCCATCGACTCCGTTAGCGGCCCGTCAGCAATTGGAACGGGAAATGCCGATCTGGAACAAGCTCATCAAAGAGCACGGCATCTCCGCCGATTAGGCGAACGAAATCCATCTCGAATGCGAGATGCGCACTCGCTATGTGGTGGCGAATTGGATAATTTCAAGCCCTTGAAAATGGGCAGTTCATCCTTAAATAATGAATACTCAGACGCCTTCGGGGTTTGGGTATTCATTAACTTGCTTGAATTTAAGGAGAAACTATGTCGTACCCATATGGCCGTAATTTATTGCTGAGCACAGTAGGGTTTGAAAACCTCATCGATGCGTTTGAACAACTCAACACCACGGAGAGCTCTGGCAAGCCGCAAAGCTATCCCCCATACAACATCCTCAAGATCAATGATCGTGACTACGCGATCGAGATTGCTGTAGCCGGTTTTCGATCCGATGAGATTGATATCACTGCCGAGGGCAATAAGCTCAATGTGATTGGCAAACTCAAGTCCGCGCAAGTTGGCGAATTCCTCCATAAGGGAATTGCGACCCGAGACTTTAGCCACCAATTCACGTTGTCTGAAACCGTTGTTGTGCGCTCGGCCGATATCGAGAATGGCTTGTTGATTATTAAATTGGAAAATGTCATTCCCGAGGAAAAACTGCCACGCAAGATTCTTATCGGTGGCGATTCCAAGCTCTTCGTTGAGGAGCAAAAAGAAGCACTCGCTGCTTAAGTGGAGTGGTGATCAAACTGTCTAGGCATTCGCCTAGACAGTTTTTCATATTCCGCAAAATTACCAAAAGTAGCGTAAAGCCCCTCGCTTCAGCCATGGGGAGTAGTCAGTTCAAGGTTGCCAGATAGCCGAAGAGATCGATTCGTTCGGACTGATCGCTGATACCCCAAAAGGCCAATCGGTTTTTTATGCTCCGATCCAGTTGACGCTTTTTTCGTTTTCCAGATTGAGCAGGCGGATGAAGGTTTCCTGTGTCTTCGCTTTGCCATCGTCGCTCGTGAGCATGAGAAATTTATCCCGCAGTTCGGCGTGCCCCATCGGTCGTTCGGGCGTTCCCAGGAAGGCGCTGATTTCTTCGGTAAAACTGCGGCCATCCTTTAGGCGCACTGTGACGATGGACGACATGTCCGAGCTGTTGCCAGGCGGTGGTAGTGCGCGCATCTGCACGCGTTTTGCCAGACCCATGATATTGGAATCCTTGATCGCGGATTCGTCAAATGATCGTGGGTCGACTGGATTGCGATAAAACGCTAGCGCTACGCAAAACGGAATACTGTATTGGCCAATCAAAATATCCTTGGGCTGCGCTATGTTGTTGACCCTGACTGCACGATCGGTTGTTTGGATCTCGATTGATTCGATATCCTCGCCCTTTAGCTTGTTCTCGTCTTTAATCTTTAGGCTCGCTTCGACTGGAGTGTGTGCGGTGATGTGGCAGGCATAGCGTTTGATCATGACGGTTTTGGTAAGCCAGACGCTTCCCAATCCCAGGGTCAATTGGTTCAAATCGTAGTCCCTGCAAAAGACCTTGATGAAACCGAACTCGCCTTCGAGCGCGGTGGTCGGTCCGGTGAATCCTTGCGAAGCCAGATTGGCCGCCATGACGCCCGATTCAGCCGCGCGACCCAGGTGGAGTCGCTTCACCATGCCGCCGTTGCCGGCTTTGGCAAATTCCAAGAGACCACTGGTGGTCGAAGCCGCGATGGCGATGGCCATTTGGGTTTGTTGTGCGCTCAGGTTTAGGATGCGCGAAGAGCCGACGGCGGCGCCAAACGGACCCGTGGTTCCGGGGGCATGAAAGCCGTGTACTTCCTGGCTATGTTGCGTGGCGCGGCCAACGCGAATCATGATTTCGGTGCCAGCGATAAACGCGGTCAGCAGATCTTTTCCGGAAACCGGTTTCGATTGGTTTTGCGCCGTTGCTAATGCGGCGGTCAATACCGTTGCACCGGGATGCGATCCGGAGTTCGGTTTGGTGAGGTTGTCCAATTCAAACGCGTGTGCAAATGCGCCATTGCAAAGTGCTGCATACGGTGCGCTCGTCAACGCATTTCGCATACCCATGATGCGGCTTTTGCCACCACATTGGTTGGCCATCACATACTGAGCGATCATCTTGCTCCATGGCAATTGGGCACCGTAGATCTGTGTGGCGAGTGAATCGATGATGCTTGCCTTGGCGATCTGAACCACATCGACCGGGATGTCCTCAAAGCGCAGCTTGCTGGAAAATTCAGCAGCGGTTTGTGTTTGGCCTTCTGCCTTGCCGATTTGTCCGCCACTGCTTTCAGCTGCTGCCGGTTGGGAAACCAGAGCGCCAGTACTGGCCAATAGCCAGGGAGCTGTGACAGCACCACCACTGCCTATTCCAGCAATGCCGGCCACCGTTTGCAAAAATCCCCTGCGCTTGTTCATCGGAAATACCTTCGGATATTTGTTAGAAAATTTGGTGATCAATCTTAACAAGGTTTGAGCTATTTATTTTTTATCGTGTTGCAACATTCATTTCAGGTAAACAGCATTACCAATTCCATTTCGCGCTGGATTTTTTAATCAACGTCGTGCATTTTAAATATAGCAAGGTTATGTCTTCATTACCGACGCGATTCGTCGGGTGATTTTTGGTGGGCTTTCATCGATGTGAAAGCGCTGGCGTTCCTCCTGCATGACGAGATCGTCTGCTGTAAAGCGGTCAAAACGACGAAGGTAATCCGCCCAAGTTTCAAAAATAAAGTATTCCAAGAATTTGCCGGCGTGCTCAGCATCCTCGAACAGGCTCCAGGAAAGCGCGCCTTGCTTTAGACGGGATCGTCTGGTGCGCGTCATGAGTTTTTTGAATTCTTCGGTATGGCCTTTTTTAATGTGGTATTCGATCGAGATCATGACCGGACCTTCGTCCAGGTCGATTTCGCGGGAAGGTTGTGGCCGCTCGATGGGGCAGACGGGCGTGAGGTCTTCCTCGAGGTGGCCTTCGACGTGGTGCTTGCGAATGGCTATTAACGACAGCACCCCAAATACGGCGCTGATGGAGATGCTGACCGTCACGTTGCTGCTCGAGGTGATTCTTCCCCACACGAATGCGCCCAGTGCACTGCCGCCCATGAGGCTCATCTGGTAGAAGGACATTCCGCGGGCGCGAATCCAATTGGGGAGTGAGAGTTGGGATACCGTGCTTAAGGTATTTCCAACGCAAAACCAGGCCATGCCGCAAACGACCATGAGTGGCACCGCATACCAGACATTGGGAACCAGCACGACACCGACGGAACTGATCGATAACAAAATGATGCCAACGTTCACCAGTTGGCTGGCACTCCAACGCTGGCGCAATTGCTGCAATTGAACGCCGACGATGATGGCTCCAAACCCCAGGCATGCGAGTAGCAGTGTAAAGATGTTGGCATCTCCACCGAAATGCGTTTTCGCGATGATGGGCAGCAAGGCCAGTAGGCTAGACGACTGCATGAAAAACAGAAACGATCGAATCAGGATCGAGCGCATGGGTTTGGATTGGCGAATGTATTGCATCCCCACCCGCATCGCGCCAAAGAACCGCTCCCCGGGCAAGGCCGAAACATAGCTTTGGTTTTTCCAGCGCAGGACGATCCAGGTCGTGAACAGGGAGAGAACCATGTTCAACGCGAAGACAAATTCGGTGCCGATGCTTGCAATGATGAGGCCGGCAATCAGGGGCCCTACGATGCGGGAGATGTTCATGGCGATCGAATTCATGGCCAGAGCGGAAGTGAGCGAATCTCGCGGGATCAGTTCGGGCACGATCGCCGCATAGACCGGCCAGCGCATCGCTAGGCCGATGCCGTTAATGAAGGTCAGCACCAGGAGGAAAATCGGATCGAGCAATTGGAAATAGGCAAACAGGAACAGCGTGGTGGCATTGAGAGCCAGCCACAGTTGCGTGAAAACAAAGTAATGCTTGCGATTGAGGATGTCCGCCAAGGCGCCGCTAGGCACCCCAAAAAGCAGTACCGGCAAATTGGATGCGGTTTGCACCAAAGCGATGAGCGTTGCCGAACTGGTCAGCGAGGTCATCGTCCAAGCCGCGGCGACATCGTGGGTGTACATGCAGATATTGGCCACCAGCCAGGTAAACCAGAGTGCGCGAAAAACCGGAAATTTAAGGGGTTCTAGCCATACCGGAAATTTGGATGGGGGCAGCATGCGTGAACTCATGTCCCCATTATTACCTAGGAGGGTATTTTTGGCATTGCCTGGTCGGTACGGGGCTAGTGGATACTTGGGCTACACTACCCCTTAGTTGGTTTAGTTGTAAAACGTCATTAAAGTGAAAAGTCAGAGGTAATGAAGAAAGAGAAGTTCATCCAGTTGCTGGTATCGGAAGGGTTTCCGGAGCCGATTGAGGTGGTTCGTGACAAAAACAGCGTCACCGGACCACACTCCCATGCGTTTGAGGCGAAGGCCTTTATTCTCGAAGGGCAGATCGACATCGTGATCAACAATCAACGATCAGTTTATCTGGCAGGCGATATATTTCATATACTTGCCAATCAAGTTCATTCCGAAAGCTATGGTTCAAAAGGGGTGAAGTATCTGGTGGGCAGGAAAGAGTAGGTTTATTGAGTTAGATGAGATGCCGCAGGTAATTTGAGCGGTAATGCGCAAACGTTTATGACAAAGCACGCGAGGTGCAGGATTGGTTTTCATTTTTAGAATTTCGCTATGAGATCAATTAAATACATCAAAACGATCATTCAGGACGAACTGGGTGCTGTTTTGGAGGAGATCAAGGAATCGAAGTTCATTTTGCCCCTCGTATTAGTGGCGGTTCTCGCCCTGTTTTTTTATCTCAAGCCATTTCCCGATAGGCACATCATTTTTGCAACTTCATATGCCGAATCGGACTGGCATCAGTTCGCTATCAGTGCAACTGAACGGCTAAAAGAAAATAGCGTAGACGTAAAGGTCTTGTCCACCGAAGGGGCGGTGAATAACGCAGAACTCTTGGATGATCCTGCGAGCGGTGTCAATGCGGCATTTACTTATGGCGCCGCCTTAAACGAAGATCAGGTTAAAGGAGTCTATTCCCTGGGAAGCGTAGGTTATGAACCGATCTGGATTTTCTATAAAAAAAATCGCATTGGAAAGATTGATAATTTTCGCGATCTAGCGAAATACCGTGTTGGTTTGGGGCCAATCAAGAGCGGTTCGTACATATTGGCCAAGAAACTTTTTAAGACAAACCACATCGATATTGAAAACAACCCCCGCTTTAAGGCCGACACCTTTGTTAATACGCAGGCCAATTTCCTTAATGACAATCTCGATGTCTATATTTTGGTGTCCACTTATCTAGATCCAATCATCCAGAAATTGATTAAGGAACCGGGGGTTGCTCTGTTTAGCTTTAAGAATGCCGGCGCCTATGTTAAGAGGTTCAATTATTTCGATGTCATCGACTTACCAGCCGGCTCCATCGATATATACAACAACATTCCCAAAGAGGATATTTCCTTGATTGCCACCACCACCACCTTGGCGGTGCGCAGGGATATGCATCCGGATTTGCAGTTGGCATTACTGATGGCAACTAAGGATATCATTCGCAGTTCATCGCTTTTGTTTTTTGCCAAGCGCAATCAATTTCCTTCGTACGTAGACCCCTTGATTCCCATTAGCCCTGTAGCGCAACGCTTTTACGACTACGGCCCGCCGCATTCTATACGCTATCTGCCGTACTGGATTGCCGGATTTATGGATCGCGCCTGGATATTGTTGTTGACGTTATTTGCCATCATCTTTCCTTTATCCAAGTTGAATCTGCACTTAAGGAAATTGCGTTATGCCGTAAAGGAGCGGCCCCATTACGAGGAATTGCTTGCAATGGAAAAGCGGCTGTGCAAAGAGGATCTAACGAAAGAGCAAAAACAGGCAATGCTTAAACGCTTGAACGAAATCAATGTCCACGCGATCGAAGACAGGGTGCCGGTAGGTGAGGAATTTGAGTATTTCGCTTTTTTGAATGCGGTGGACCTATTGCGCAATAAGCTTGAGCATCCCTAGGGTAAGTGTGATTCTTGACTGGGTTCAAGAATTTGCTTGGAAGGGTCATGCTTCTGCGGTTCACTAGGGTTTACCTAGATTTTCTTTTTTGGGGTTTTGGTCGAGCATGTTTGCAATCAATAACAAGGGTGGGCAATGCTAGATGCCGGTTGGGAAAGACATGGAAATCGCCGCGGTATTGGTTTGGTGTTTTGCGAATACATCCCGAGGTCGGAGCGTTAACAATACCCCTCATGATTTTGGAAAAATGGAGTAATCAAGTTGAAATTGAATAACCGGTTTTTGGCACCATCACCAAGTTACTGACATGACCCTAATCGAGATTATTGAGAGGGTAAGCGATGGTATGGACGCACTCGGGGTGGCTGTAGTTGCGCTTGGGGTGCTGTGGGGTTTGGGTGGGTTTGTTTTTAGCTTGCATCGCTTGCCGAGCGATGTGGCCTATAAGGCATTTCGCAATCAAATTATCCGCGCCCTCTTGCTCGGATTGGAGATACTGGTTGCGGGGGACATCATTCGTACGGTTGCGGTCAGTCCAACCTTGATGAGCGTCTCAGTACTCGGCGCGATCGTCTTGATCCGTTGCTTTTTGAGTTGGTCCTTGACCCTGGAGATGGAGGGGCGTTGGCCGTGGCAGCCAGCGCAAAAGCCGAACTCGGATTAGATGCCCTAGATCGCATCCACTTCGCGATCTAGGTTTTATGCAATCAGTTTCATCTTCAGCAAGCTTAAAAATTGCTCCTTGCTCATGAGGTTGATGGCATCTAGGAGTTCGATCTGAAAGGTTCCGGATCCGGCACCTTTTTCCAGGGTTTGTTGTGCGGCTATTTCACCCGCAATTCCAAGGTAGGCCATGCAAGCAGCGGTTGCCCTGAACTGGTCGGGTTGGATGGCCGCAAAGGCCCCAATCATGGCGGTTGCCGAACACCCAACGCCGGTGACTTTAGTCATCAGGGGATGGCCGTTCGATAGGCTGACATGTTTGCCTTGTGCATTCACGATGTGATCGGTTTCCCCAGAAACGCAAACCACCCCTTGAATATGACGCGCGAGTTTAAACGCCGCCTCGATTGCATCCGCACTTAAAGCTGTGCTGTCCGCACCTTTGCTGTCGACCGGCTGTCCGGCAACGCTCATGATTTCCGAAGCGTTACCGCGAACGATTTGGGGGGGTTTTTTTGCCAAGAGTTTTACAATCGATTCATCGCGATAGGACGTTGCTCCGGCGCCAACGGGATCGAGGATGATCGGGATGCCTTTTTCAGTGGCGCGCTTTTTGGCGAGAATCATGCTATCAATCCATACGGGCTCCAGAGTGCCGATATTTAATACCAGAGCCTGTGCAATACCGATCATCTCTTCAACTTCTTCATGTGCATGCGCCATGATGGGAGAAGCTCCCAGTGCCAGTAGGACATTGGCATTGAAGTTCATGACCACAAAGTTGGTGATGCTGTGAACGAGTGGAGCGCGCGAGCGCACTTCAATTACATCATCCCAAAGATCTTGTGCGGTAATTTTATTTTGCATGGAGTATCCAGTAATCCGACATCCAACAATTTAGGCGGTAACCGCAGGGGTTGTGTTGTTTTAGATCAATATTAGGGGTTAAATTGCCTGTCGGTTGAGGTCGCAAAGGGTTGGTGCTGTGGAATGTTCAGTTCCCCAAAGGTGTTGGGTATGGTGTTGATTAGGATGACGGGAAAAACCCCGTACGCTTCCGAAGATCGCTGCAAAAGCGCTATCGGCCGCGTCCCTGCCGATAGCCTATGATGAATCCATATGCGGTAGGCAAAGCCAAAACCCGTTGACTATTTTTTTTGAGTAAGTTCGTATGACACAGATAGATCGCATTTTTGTTTACGGCACCTTGATGAGCACATCGACCTATGGTCTTGCCAAGCAGTTTCACGGGCAGGCCGACCTCATCGGCAATGCAAAATGGGCGGGTAGATTATTTCATCTTGGGTCGTATCCTGGGGCAGCAAGATCAACAGATGAAAATACCTGGGTGATGGGCGAGCTCTGGCTACTGCACAATCCCGATACTGCGTTTCCATTTCTCGATGACTACGAGGGGTGCTCAGAGCACCACCCATTTCCGCATGAATATCGGCGCAGCGTTGAGAAGGTTTGGATGGGCGATCGGGAAATCGCTGCTTGGATGTATGTTTATCAGTTACCAACGAAAAAGCTGATGCAAATTCCCAGCGGAAGGTTTGGTAACACGGCGTGATTTTCAACTGTAGAAAATCACGCTTTGTGCACATCCTATTGAAAGCGGGAACGCCTGTTTCTAGCGACTAGGTGGAGTGCTGGGTACCGTCTCCCACCCGCCTGCGCAACTTTGCACGTAGGGGTAGTAGCCATTGGCTTGTCTACAGAAATACCAAACGGAATTCGGGCTGCTTTGGGCAACGGTTACCGAAGCCTTGGTTGGGGGCGGAGGTACGCTAGAGGTTTGGGGTGCGACCTGCTGGGGAGGGGGTTGCGTTGGCATGGCTTGCTGCACGTATACCGTTTCGGTTGGGAACGTGACAAGCGGATAGGCGGCATAAGGATAGCCTGCGTAATACGGGTAGTTGTAGTAGGGAGCCGCTGCCAAAGCACCCGCTCCAAGACCTAATGCAAAGCCGCCTGCACCCCAGCCATAACCGTAACCACGCCACGGCCCGCCATAGTAGCCACCACGGTAACCACCATAGTAGCCACCACCACCGCCATGCCATCCTCCGCCACCGCCATGACCGCCATTCCAAGCAAAGCCCACATTGGGAATAGTCAAGGTGAAAATAGTCAGAAGACCGAGAAGAATTTTGGTTTGAAATTTTTTCATTATGGGCATCCTTTTAAAAGAGCCTTGTGTCCATTCTAACGCCGATGGATCTCATCTTGTTGACTCAGAATACTCTGAGTTGGCAATATTTTCACATATATTTTTTTTTAACAAAAACGCGATTTGGACGTCAACTTGCCTCTTTCGGAAGCCGTTGTGTGGGCATCTACAAGCAAAACCAAAAGGGGTTTGTTTGAATCCGCAGGGGACTGCACATTAGGAGATTGAACATGAAAAAAATCATTTTTGCTTTGGCTGCTGGTCTATTTGCAATCGGCGCATTTGCTGCAGAGACCCCGGTTGTTGCGGCTACACCGGCAAAGTCAGCCGTGGTTAAGAAATCCGAAGCCAAGCCTGCAACCAAAACGGTTGAGCGTACCGCTGAAAAACCTGCTGCGAAATAACACGCTGATGTCCATTGGGACCGACCTGGCGTTGGGCCCAATGGTGTTTGGGTTTTACTGTTTATTCCCGCGTATCGTGAACGCTTAGCTCCGGAAATAAAATGTCCGTAAAACCAAAGCGGGAGAAATCGCGAACACGCATCGGGAATAATTTTCCCACGAGGTGATCGTGTTCATGCTGAACGACGCGGGCGTGGAAATCCTCAACGGTTCGATCGATGGTGTCGCCTGCGCGATCCAGTCCTTGATAGCGGATTTTGGTGTACCTTGGTACGTGGGCTCGCAGTCCCGGAACGGAAAGGCAACCCTCCCAATCGTCCTCTAGATCGTTTGATAAAATCGTAATCACGGGATTAATCAGGATTGTTTCGGGAACCGCCTGCGCATCAGGGTAGCGGGGGTTTTCGTCAAAACCAAACACCAGGATTTGTTGGTTGATGCCGATTTGCGGTGCGGCCAGTCCGGCCCCGTTGACGGCGTACATCGTCTCCAAAAGATCGTCAATTAGGCCTTGAATTTCTACAGAGCCAATAGCGTCAACCAGTACGGGGTCGGCAATCCGCAGTAAACGCGGATCGCCCATTTTGAGGATGGATCGGATGGCCATGGCTTATCTTAATTGATTGCAAAACGCCCTTGGTGGTAAAGGGGTTATGAGCGTGACGACGCAATTCTAATTAGAATGAATTATTCACGAAAGCCGGCTAAATTGTGCCGAGCAATTTGATCTTGGTTCTTCAAGGCGGATGCAAATGAAAGTTTGGTGGTTGATACCGGTTTTGATGCTGCAAGTGGGTATCTATTCACCCAGCGTCTTTTCTCAAATGCAAAATGATTCTACAGTCCGCGAAGGTCGCCTGGTTGGCGGATGGTACCCGATTTTTTTCGATGCGTATTCCGAAAAGAAAATGGGTTTGCTGATGGAAAAAATTAAAGAAGGTCAAGTTGCAAGATTAAGCGTTTCATACAATCAAAACAAAACGTTAGCTGAGCGAATCGCCAAAGAAATTAAATCGCAAACGAGCATGCCGTTGGAAATGAAAAACGAAAATCTCGTTGATGGCAATATTTCTTACCACCACGATCGCGTGGTGGTAGTCGTGTATTCCAAATAGCCCGAATCGGGCATTCTAGCGGCACGATACCCTAGATCAATTATTGTTCGATTTTGGCGGACTTAACGATACTGCCAAATTTCTTACTTTCACTGTTGACGAAGTTTTGAAATTCCATCGTACTCGTGTTGCCAGGTTGCGCGCCTTGCTTTTCAAGCGCCTCTTTGACGTCGGGCATTTGCAGGATTGCCGCAATGTCCTTTTGAATTTTTTGGGTGATGGCGTTCGGTGTGCCGCTAGGGACGAAAACGCCGAACCATTGTGTGAGGTCAAAATTTTGGATGCCCGGTGTTTTCGCTAAAGGAGGGATGCTGGGGGCTGCAGCGGAAGGCAGCCTGGATGAAAGCCCCAACGCCTTTAATGCTCCGGATTGGATGTGCGGCAATGCCGTTGGCAATCCGGCAAAGCCGATGTCGACATGGCCTGCAAGCAAATCCGATATCGACGGCGCAACTCCTTTGTATGGAACGTGTACCAGTTTGATGTTGGCTTGCTCCTCCAGCATCACAGCGGCCAGATGCTGGGGCGTACCTGGTCCCGATGAAGCATAGGTGATGGTGTCAGGATTTTTCTTTGCATAGGCGATGAGTTCAGTCGCGTTGGAATACGGCTTAGACGGATTGGTCACCAAGACAAATGGTAGCTTTACTAACAACGTCACCGGCTTGAGATCGGTGTCGGGGTTGTAGGGCATTTTTTGCATGAAGTGTTGATTGATGACGACTTCCGCAGTGGCCGACATCAGGATCGTCAACCCATCGGCGGCAGAGTGGGCTACAAAATTCGCACCGATGGTCCCGCTGCCGCCGGCCTTGTTTTCGACCACGACAGGCTGCTTCCATTGGTCAGCCAATTTTTGACTAACCAATCTGGCAACGGGATCCACGCCTCCACCGGCGGCATAGGGAACGATGACCTTGACGGGTTTGTCGGGCCAGGATTGCGCCTGGACTGGCAATTGGGAAAGCAACAAGAGTGCAAGAGCGAGTAGATTGGAAAAGTGTTTCATAGACTTTAAAAAAGGGATTGGTGGTGCTGTAGATAGAATTAATGCGGTACTTGAAAAGCTTGCAAAGCCTGCAAATTTGGTTCAATGCCCAAGCCGGGTTGATCGCTCAATGTGATGCTACCGTTTTGCAGCAGCGGATACGGGTTGGCCAACAATTCGCGTAGCGGATTGGGATTGGCATCGACTTCGACAAATCCGTCTCCGCCGATGGCTGCTTTTAAATGCATCGAAGCGAGTAGACCGATGCCCCCGCCAAGCCAGTGCGGACAAAAGAGGATGCCTTTGGAGGTGATCCGTTTAGCCAATTCAATGCAACCGCTAAAACCTCCCCATTTGCCAATGTCGGGTTGCAGCACTGCAAAGGCACCACTGTCGATGGCTTCATTAAATTGCGAATGGCCGCGCATATTTTCACCGGCGGCCAAGGGGATGGATACTCGGGTTGCCAACTCGATCCAGTTGCCGATGGGTTGGTCGGCGGCAATGGGCTCCTCAATCCAAAAGGGATTAAATTCCCGCAGGTCGAGAATATGTTCGAGCGCCGAGGTGACGGACCAGGCTTGGTTTGCATCAATCATGATCGGTGTGTCCGGACCCAACAGGGCACGCAAGGTTTTCAGATTCCGAACGTCCTTTTGTGTGCCGAAGCCGACTTTGAGTTTGAAGGCCCGATACCCTTCAGCCCATTTTTGCTTGACCAATTTTTCTGGATTGTTGGGACTTAGGCCGGAAGCGTAAGTTTGAATGAGGGGCGTACCCCCAAATACTTGCCAAAGGGGTTGACCCAATTTCTTGCTGGCGATATCCCAAAGCGCAATGTCGGTGCCGGCGATAATCTGGGCAATGGTTCCGGGTTCACCGCTTTGGATGCCTAGAATGTGCAAGCGCTTGGACAGCGTGGCAAACGCCTCGGTGGGTGAGGTCCATTCTCGTTCCAGAAGGATGGGGGAGACTACTGATTCCAGTACCCGTGCACGGTGCTCGGCGCCGACACTTGGGAAGTTGCACCACACTTCACCCCAGCCGACGACGCCCTCGACGTCCTCGATGCGCACCACCAATGCAGGGCGGTCCAGCATGGTTCCAAATGAGGTTTGGATGGGTTCGTCGATGGGCGCTCGATAAACGTGGGCTTTGACCGATGCGATGCGTAGCGGTTTGATGGCGGAAATTTCTTTCATCGCTCATCTTAACGAAAAATACCGAACAGGAATAAAGTAATCTTGATGGACAAGTTGGATTTTCGGATCAGAAATTCTGTGGTCAACAGCATCGTCTTCCTGTTGGGCGCATGTTGTTTTTCCTTTGGGTGAATTGCCCTAAACCGTTTTTCGTGGCATCCTTCGTCCAATAGAAGATTCAAACAAAAGTTCACAGGTAACCCATATGAATGCATTGCGATTATTAAAAAGTAGCCTAGCTGCCCTTTTGCTATCTGCGCTATTGGCCGCTTGCGCTTCCGGTGGCGATACGATTAGCGGAACCCCAGCCGAAGTAGAGGAAATCCAAACCCAATTATTAGGCGATATGCCTTTGCCGCAGGGGGCAAAAATTTCCAATGGCGAATCGCTGATTATTGGACGGGGGGATTCCTGGGTGGGCAGGGTGGTACTTAACGGTTTGCAGACGCCTACGGACATTTACGCTTTTTTCCAGTCCGAGTACCCCAAATCGGGTTGGACAACCATCTCCGCAGTGAAGGCAAAGACCAGCATATTGGTTTTTTCAAAAGCGGATCGCACTGCCACGGTGGAGATCAATGACGGGACCCTTGGCGGACCTAAATCCTTGATCACAGTGACTGTATCGCCAAAAAATGCCAACGTGATCGCACCAACAACCAAGCGTTAAGCCCGGTGTAATACCGAACTCAATCCCTTCTGTTAACCTAATCAAACTGTCCAACTTTTGTGGGTCAGTTCAGTTGGAAGCCTTTTTAATTAGAGGCCTTGTGCGCGAATCAATCCGACCGCCTGACCTTCGACGGCAAAATTGGATTGACGGGCATCGACCACGATATTTTTAAAGTCGGGGTTTTCCGCCTGTAGTTCAATGACCAAGCCATTGGCGGTTTTCTTTTGCATCCAACGTTTTACGGTGACTTCGTCGTCCAATCGTGCTACTACGATATCGCCATTGCGAACTTCGCTGGTTTTTTTTACGGCTAGATAGTCGCCATCTAAAATTCCAGCATCGCGCATACTCATGCCCTTTACCTTTAGTAGGTAATCAGCGCCCTTGCTAAATAAGCTCGGGTCGATGGGAACGTGTTTTTCAATATGCTCAACCGCCATGATTGGTGAACCGGCTGCAACGCGTCCGATCAAAGGCAACGTTAGCTGCTGCAACGCTCCCGAGGGGAGCGACATCTGATGCGATCTGCCATGGGCGTGCGACTGGTTAAACCGTTGGGGTATGCGAATGCCTCGTGAGGTGCCGGGCGTCAATTCAATATAACCCTTGCGAGCCAATGCGCGCAGGTGCTCTTCGGCAGCGTTGGCAGAAGCGAAACCCAACTGCTGGGAAATTTCCGCGCGCGTGGGGGGCGATCCGCTTTCATCAATGGCTCGAGTAATCAAAGTCAGGATTTCCCCTTGCCGAGTCGTGAGTTTGGGAAGGTCGCTCTGATCATCCAGAAAATCAACTGTATTTATGTCCATACTGTGATTGTATACAGTTCAATTGGATAATTCAACCGTTTGCTTTAGGTAAACCCGTTGGTTTATTGGAATATCCCAAAATTGGGATAATGGCGTATGACTTCTTCGCTCGCTTCCTTCTCATCCAGTCCAAACGCCCATATTCTTCTGTTGGGAATGGGAGGCACGATTGCCGGTCTGGCGGACGATCCCCAAACGGCGCCAGATCGATATGAGGCGGGTAGGGTATCGGTAGAAGCGCTGATTGAGCAGGCGGGAGTAAGTCTGCCATCGGGGCTCAAAGTGCTTGCAAGGCAGATGGCCAACATCGATAGTCGTAATTTAAGTGAACTGTTGCTAACCCGACTGGGAAATGAAATCAAGCAATCCCTAGAAAACCCCGCGGTTATCGGAATCGTAGTAACCCATGGCACCGACACCATTGAAGAAACGGGGTTTTTCCTGCACGCAGTATGTGGCAACAGGGCAAGGGAGCTCGGGAAACGGGTAGTGCTGACTGGTGCCATGTTGCCGGCCAATGCGCCCAAGGCGGATGGGCCTGCAAACATCAGCGACTCGTTGAGGTGGGTTGCGTCCACTTCAGAAGACAGTCCAGGAGGAATTTTTGCCGTTTTTGCCGGGAAAGTGTGTTTGGCTCGCGATTTGGCAAAACGCCATACCAGCGCATTGGATGCCCCATTGCAAGATTCCCTATGCAGTCCGATTCGCTTAATTGGTCCTTCTTGGTTGGCGTCGGTTAGAGAGATGCAGGCGAGCGCCGGATTCGACTTGGCGATTCCCGCTGAAACCGATTGGCCATGGGTTGAAATCCTGATGAGCCATGCCGGGGCCAGATCGGATTCCGTGGAGCATTGGGCGAGTAGTGGCGTTGACGGTTTGGTGATTGCTGGCACGGGGCAGGGTGGTTACCACCAGTCTTGGCGTGCTGCGCTAGAAAAGGCCGCCGGAAAGGGTATAGCCATAGTCCGATCCAGTCGAACGGGTGCCGGCCCGGTAAGTCTGGATTTGGCGCAAAAAGGCGATTTTGGAACACCTTCTGCGGGGGACTTGTCGCCCCCCAAGGCAAGAATTGCCCTGCAATTGGCCATTCATAGCGCTGGGGAAGCGAAAAAAATAGCCCAAACAGGAGCTAATTATCTGACTTGGCAGGATTTTTTTGCTAGAATAGCGGTCTTGCCTGAAATTCGGTAAGAGTGGTCTTTGTCTTGTAAAGCAGTACTTACAATTTGTTTCTACCTTGCCACACTGGATGCCAACTTCACAACCATCGGAAGTTGGCAAGGCGCCCAGGTGGCTTTATCCCTAAGGAGAGTTTGATGCGTCATTATGAAATCGTCTTTATCGTCCATCCGGACCAAAGCGAGCAGGTGCCAGCGATGATCGATCGCTACAAAGCCGTATTGGCTACTAGCGGCGGAAAAGTTCATCGCGTTGAGGATTGGGGTCGTCGTCAGATGGCTTACATGATCGACAAACTGGCTAAAGCCCATTACGTTTGCTTGAATATCGAGTGCGACCAGAAAACCCTGGAAGAGCTTGAGCATGCATTCAAATTTAACGATGCCGTTTTGCGTCACCTCATCATCAAGACGAAGAAAGCCGAAACTGAGCCTTCGATCATGATGAAGGAAGTGCAGCGCGAAGAGGCTCGCAAGCAAGCACAGGCCGACGTACCTGCCGTGCCGTACTAAGCAGATATTTGAGAGAAATTCGGAGGCTATAGCGTAAGCGAGTGGCGGAACGGCGTTGAATCATTTCACCCTAACTGCTTTCTTGGTATCCAAAGATGCGATTCGATTTACCCCGGCAGGGATACCCGTCATGCATTGCCAGCTAGAACATGTTGGTGACGTGACTGAGGTGCAAATGCCCAGGAAAGTTCAGATGAGCGTCGAAGCCATTGCGATAGGTCCGGTACATCGGAACTTGGAGCAAATGGATTTAGGAGCTGAGGCAGTGTTTGAAGGATTCCTGGCACCCAAGACCCTACGCAACCAGCGTCTCGTGTTTCATATAACCCATATTCAACTGAAAATTTAAAGAGGAAATCATCATGGCGTTTGGAAAAAAACCCGATTTCAAAAAGAAGCCCGCTCAGAACCCATTGTTCAAGCGTAAGCGTTATTGCCGTTTTACCGTTGCTGGTGTCGAGCAGATTGACTATAAAGATATCGATACCTTAAAGGATTTTGTTGGCGAGAACGCCAAGATCACGCCTGCGCGCTTAACCGGTACCAAAGCAAAATACCAACGTCAGCTCGACACCGCTATCAAGCGTGCCCGCTATTTGGCCTTGTTGCCATTCTCTGATCAACACAAGAAATAATTGGGAGCCCTCAATGCAAATCATTTTGTTAGAAAAAGTTACAAACCTGGGCAACCTTGGTGATGTGGTTCGTGTGAAAGATGGTTACGCACGCAACTTCCTCATCCCTCAGCGCAAGGCCCGTCGTGCAACCGATGCAGCGATCGCTGACTTTGCAACGCGTCGTGCTGAACTGGAAAAAGTTGCCGCAGAAAAATTGGCAGCAGCACAAGCCATCGGTGAAAAGCTCGTCGGCTTGGTTTTGGAAATTTCCCAAAAGGCCGGTGTGGATGGTCGCTTGTTTGGTTCCGTAACCAACCACGATATTGCCGATGCGTTGAAAGCCAAAGGCTTTGTGATTGAAAAAGCCTCTGTGCGCATGCCAACTGGTCCATTGAAGTTAGTTGGTGATCACCCGGTAGCGGTTGCAGTTCATACCGACGTTGTGGTGGATATCAACATTCGCGTAATTGGCGAGCACGCTTAAGCTTTAAATCAGTACACTAGCCTCATGGCTGAATCCCGTTCACGAACCGTTACGCTAAATCCTGGCATGGCGGGATCTGGGGATGCAGCTTTGCAAGCTTTGAAGGTCCCGCCGCACTCAGTAGAAGCCGAGCAGTCTTTGCTCGGCGGTTTGCTTCTAGACAATACCGCCTGGGATCGTCTTGGCGGCGTGTTGACCGAGAGGGATTTTTACCGTCCCGAGCATGCGCTGATCTTTAAAGTGATTCAGCGCTTGGTTGGCAACAACCATCCTGCCGACGTCATTACCGTGCATGATGCGGTCAAGTCAGAACAAGGCGGAGATCTGGTCGGTGTCGACTACCTCAATTCCTTGGCGCAAAATACCCCAAGTGCTGCGAACATTAAGGGTTATGCGGAGATCGTGCGCGATCGCAGCATCTTGCGTCGCCTTATTGAGGTTTCCGACAACATTGCCAGTTCTGCATTCATGTCTGATGGGCGTTCCGTGAGAACTTTGCTCGATGAAGCTGAATCGCGGATTTTGCAGATTGCCGAAGAAGGGAATCGCAAAGCCGACTACCTTGAAATCGAACCCCTATTGAAAGCGGTGGTTGCCCGCATCGACGAGCTTTTCAACCGTCAGGGTGGTAGCGACATTACTGGCATTGCTACCGGCTTTATTGATTTAGATAAACAAACGAGCGGCTTGCAAAAAGGCGATTTAGTGATTATTGCCGGAAGACCCTCGATGGGTAAGACGGCGCTAGCGATCAATATTGCCGAGAACGTTGCCTTAGCAGAAGGCTTGCCGGTAGTGGTGTTCTCGATGGAGATGTCGGGTGAGCAATTGACAGCACGTTTATTGGGATCGGTTGGTCGCGTAGACCAAACGCGCATGCGTACGGGCAAATTGCTGGATGAGGAGTGGCCTCGCCTAACCGATGCGATGGCTCGATTGAGCAATACCCAGTTTTTGATTGATGAGACCGGCTCTCTTTCCAGTTTGGAATTGCGTGCTAGAGCAAGGCGGATCGCCCGCGGCTTTGGGGGCACGCTCGGTTTGGTGGTGGTCGATTACTTGCAACTCATGAGCGGAAGCGGCGGATCGAGTTCGGAAAATCGCGCGACCGAAATTTCGGAAATCTCGCGCTCGCTCAAATCGCTTGCCAAGGAATTGCAGTGCCCGGTGGTGGCCTTGTCGCAGTTAAATCGTGGCTTGGAACAGCGCCCCAATAAGCGCCCCATCATGTCTGATTTGCGAGAGTCGGGCGCGATTGAGCAGGACGCCGACTTGATCATGTTTATTTATCGCGACGAGGTCTATCATCCCGATACCACGACCGATAAGGGTGTGGCAGAAATCATTATTGGCAAGCAGCGCAATGGACCGATTGGCACCATACGCTTAAGCTGGCAAGGTCCTTATACGAAGTTCGATAATCTTGCTCTGGGCGTCAGCACATCGGGAGGGTATTCTTCCGGTGGTTACGAGCCGTTCTAACGGGGTTTAGTTCCCCGCATTTTTCAAATACATACCCGAAGTGTTGATGGCTGTGTTGGTCATGCGCCGCGCTTCGGTGTAGCGGGCCGCCCAATACGGGGTATCGATTTTTTCCAGTCGCACGGTTCCGCCGGCACTGGGAGCGTGGACAAAGCGACCCTGTCCGACATAGATCCCGGCGTGCGAATAGGTCTCGCCGGTGGTATTAAAGAACACCAAATCTCCCGGGGCTGGCGGCTGCTCGCCGATGCCTTGACCCTTGCGACTCATTTCCTGAATCGTGCGCGGCAATTTGACGTTGGCCGCCTTGTTGTAGACGTAGCCGATAAGACCGCTGCAGTCAAAGCCCCCCGACGGGGTATTGCCACCGTAGCGGTACGGAACGCCAACAAGGCCCACCGCGGCAATGGAAATATCCTCTGTGCCAGCACTGGAGTCCTGCTTGAACTGCGAGAGTTTGGACGAAGTGGATCCGGTTGAGTTGCTACTGCGGGTACTTGGGGTGCCGCCGCACCCCACTAACATTGCGGCAATAAAGACAAAAATGCCGCAACCCGTTAGGGTGCGGCAGGAGCTTGGAAGACTAAAGGGCTTCAGCTGCATGATCGGCAAGGCGCGAGCGTTCCCCTCGCGCAAGGGTGACATGCCCGCTATGACGCCATCCCTTGAAGCGGTCGACGACATAGGTAAGCCCCGATGAACCTTCGGTCAGATAGGGTGTATCGATCTGCGCAATGTTGCCCAGACAGACGATCTTGGTGCCCGGTCCCGCACGCGTTACCAGGGTCTTCATTTGCTTGGGTGTGAGGTTTTGCGCTTCATCGATGATCACGAATTTGCTGACAAACGTTCTGCCGCGCATGAAGTTCATGCTCTTGACCTTGATGCGTGAACGAACGAGCTCCTGGGTTGCGGCACGACCCCATTCGCCGGCGTTGTCCTCGTTGCGATGGAGCACTTCGAGGTTGTCGTCAAAAGCCCCCATCCACGGCTGCATTTTTTCCTCTTCAGTGCCTGGAAGAAAGCCGATGTCCTCGCCCACCGGAACGGTGGCACGAGTGATGATGATTTCGTTGTAGCGTTTGCTATCAAGTACTTGCTCCAAGCCGGCAGCCAGTGCCAGCAAGGTCTTTCCCGTTCCGGCTTGTCCCAGTAGCGTGACGAAATCGATGTCGGGGTTCATAAGCAGATTCATCGCGAAGTTTTGTTCGCGATTGCGTGCGGTGATGCTCCAGACGTTGTTTTTTTGATGCGAAAAATCCCGTAGCGTTTGCAGTAGGACGGTCTTGCCGTTGATTTCCTTTACCTGGGCGTAAAACGGCGTGGAGCCATCCGTATTCTCTTGGAAAACGAATTGGTTGACGAGCATGCTTGGCACCAAAGGCCCGGTGACGCGATAGAACATCGTGCCCGATTTGCTGTCAGCCCAACTCTCCATGGCCTTGCCATGTTTGGGCCAAAAATCGGCGGACAAGGCCATGACGCCCGAATACATCAGGTCGCGATCTTCGAGTACCTGGTCGTTAAAATAATCCTCTGCAGGCAGACCTAGCGCACGCGCCTTGATGCGCATGTTGATATCTTTGGATACCAACACCACTTCTCGGCCGACTTTTTCCTTTTGAAGTTCGTTGACAACCGCCAGGATCAGGTTGTCGTTCTTTCCTTCCGGCAGCCCTTCGGGAAGGGTAGTTGTCGACAACTTGGTTTGAAAGTACAGGCGACCTGAAACATCCTGATTGCCCAGCTTGTTTAGTGGAATGCCGTCATCCAAGGTACCGCTGGTGCCGGCAATCAACTGATCCAAGGATCGACTTACCATCCGCGCATTGCGCGCAACTTCCGTCATACCTTTTTTATGGTTATCGAGTTCTTCCAAAGTCGTCATCGGCAGATACAGATCGTGCTCGGCAAAACGGAAGAGCGAACTGGGATCGTGCATCAGGACATTGGTGTCCAGAACGAACAAACTTGGAGGTCCGGTTCTGACGATGCGCTTGGGCTTGTCGGATACGGCATGCGATTTCTTTTCGCTAGCGGGAAGCCGATGGTCGGCCTTGATTTTTTCTAGAGCCTGTTCGGCAGCGGAAAGGTCTACTTGAGCCTCTTCTGCCCAACCCGCTGATGAACTGTTGTCAACGGCCGCAACCTTTATGGGTGTGGGACGTTTTTTCAGGTCAGGGATATCCTTGCGACTTAGCTTGACGGTATCGGCAATTTGGGTCGGGATGGGGGGCAAGGGCATGCAGAGTCTCCTAAAAGAAAAAACCGCCGAGCAGGGTGCGTTGGCGGTTTGGTGCAAAACTGGGAAAGGCATCAAAACTCTGAGGGGTGTTTACCAAGCCTGCCTTGTTTTGATCAGGTCGCTTGTTTAAACGGATTGTCGTACTACCCCGTCGTTTACGCTGCATATGCCTTTACTTTACTGCAAATTAATGACATTGCAAGCGCGTAACGCCAAATCCGCATCAATTTAGTGCTTGGGCGGCTTTTAGCACCTCGCTGACGTGACCTGTGACTTTTAAACCACGCCATTCCTTGGCCAACTTTCCCGAGGAGTCAAACAGGAAGGTGCTGCGTTCAATGCCGCGTACCTGTTTGCCATACATATTTTTCATTTTGATGACACCGAATATTTGGCACAATTTTTCTTCCGCGTCGGATACCAGTTCAAATGGCAGGCCGATTTTTTGGCGGAAGTTGTCGTGCGATTTCAAACTGTCACGCGACACGCCGACGATCAGGGTATTGGCCGCATTAAATGCCTCAATGTTGTCGCGAAATTCGCCCGATTCGGCAGTGCATCCAGGCGTCATGTCTTTTGGGTAAAAATACAGCACCATTTTTTTTCCGGCAAATGCCTGGGGCGAAAAGGTCAGCTGTGAGGTAGCTGGAATCTCGCAGGGGGGCATGGTTTGGCCGATGGTAATTGTCATGTTGATCCTTAAAATAAAAAATCCGAAAACCGGGTTTGCTAGGCTGATTGAATAATGAGTTCGCCACTGCGATTGGGGATTTCACCCCAAGTCAATGGAAGAGACGCTATTTTATCGAGTTGCGAAGTCGCGCTCCAAGATTGGTGCAAGCCGCCCATCGTGACAAGCTCGTGACCTTGCTCCAGCCAGCCATGCAGCAGCTTTTCAAAAGCGGGCAAGAGTTTTTGCCCTTCGAGCTCGGCGTGCAGTGTAAAGACCTGATCGTTCGGGTTGCTTTGCGTTAGCGCCAGCAATTGATTGGCTGCTGCAAATTCGTTTGCATCGTTGATGCCAATCAACTCATCAAAGGTGGGCAAGGTTGTTGGATACTGCACATGCTTGCAGATGCCGCGGGAGAGGGATAGGCGATAGGGGGATAGGTTGGGAGGGGCCCGCCCATCGGATGAATACGCAAGACCCCAATCATCGAGTTGATCAAACGCAAATTTGTTCATCTGCCAACCTGCGGCCCCATAGGTTGAAGGAGGGTGGCCGAAGATTTCCAGAAACCGATCCCAGCTTTTTTGCATTTGCACTTTGGTCCAAGTTTTGTCACGCTGACGCACTTCATCTTGCCAGTAGACGTGGTCCCAGGTGTGAATACCGGTTTCGTGGCCCGCTTGGTCAATCGCCTGCATTTGCGCCGCCGCTTTTTTGCCGATGTCGGGACCCGGAAGCAATACCCCGTATAACAAGGTCCGGATGCCGTAATGTTCCACCACAGAGGTGCGGCTGACTTTTTTGAGAAATCCTGGGCGGAATACCCGCTTGAGTGCCCAGCCCGTATGGTCTGGACCAAGACTAAAAAGAAAAGTGGCTTTCAAACCAAGGCGCCCGAATAGGCGCGCTAAATTGGGAACGCCCTCGCGCGTGCCGCGTAAGGTATCGACATCAACCTTGAGGGCGATTTTTGCCATGAATCCGAAAACTTATTCTTGATCGACCAAATGGCGCGCATTCTGAACGTCGTGCCGGTAGGCTTCAAAAATTCTCTTAAGGGCTTCTTGCATGCCGGTAGTGGGTTTCCAGCCCAATTCTGCCATCGTATTGTGTATGGCCGGTACGCGGTTTTGCACGTCCTGATAGCCTTCGCCGTAATAGGCGCCGGATGTGGTTTCAACAATCTTCACGGCATTGGCGTTGGTTGCGTACTCGGGAATGCTGCGGGCAATCTCGAGCATTTGGTTGGCGAGATCGCGCACCGAATGGTTGTTGTTCGGGTTGCCGATATTGTAGATTTTGCCGTTGGCAATATCGTCCTTATTGGCAATGATGTGCATGAGGGCATCGATGCCGTCGTCGATGTAGGTGAAGGCGCGTTTTTGCTCTCCGCCGTCGACGAGGTTGATGGGTTCGCCACGCACAATATGCCCGAGGAATTGCGTGACCACCCGCGATGAGCCCTCTTTGGGCGTGTAGATGCTATCTAGGCCTGGACCGATCCAATTGAACGGGCGAAAGAGGGTAAAGCGCAATCCCTCCATACCGTAACCCCAGATGACGCGATCCATCAATTGCTTGGAGCAGGCATAAATCCAGCGCGGCTTGTTGATGGGACCATAGACCAGATTGGATTTGGCCGGATCAAACTCGCCATCCTCACACATCCCGTACACCTCCGATGTGGAGGGGAAGACGAGGTGCTTTTTGTATTTGACGGCGGAGCGCACGATCGGTAGGTTCGCTTCAAAATCGAGCTCAAAAACCTTGAGGGGTTGTTGCACATACGTTGCCGGCGTGGCAATGGCGACTAGGGGCAAAATCACATCGCATTTGCGTACGTGGTATTCGACCCATTCGCGATTAATGGTGATATCGCCTTCAAAAAAATGCATCCGGGGATTGTCGATCACGTCATCGAGTCGATCGTTTTGCATATCCATGCCGTAGACATCCCAGTCGGTCGTCTCCAGAATGCGTTTTGAAAGGTGGTGGCCGATAAAACCGTTAACCCCAAGGATAAGAACTTTTTTCATGAATGCTGCCCTGTTTTAATCACTGTGTACGTTATGTGTCGATTTTCCGCTTGCATCAGGATGCGGCGGGATACCATTCCAAAATTTCAATTGCCTGTTGGTCTTGGCAAACCCCAAATACCCGATTATCAACTACCTGGATGCCTGGTTGGCCAAGATCTAGCGATGCAGGCAGGTTGGGATGCAGGCGCGATCGGGCAACGATCATTGCGACTCCTTGCCAATCCGTAAAAGCCCCTGGATAAGGGGGCGCAACCGCGCGCACGAGGTTGTGGACTGCGGTGGCCGATTGGGTCCAGGAAATACGTCCATCCTCGGGTTTGCGACCGCCAAAATAACTCCCCTTTGACAATTCATTGGGTTCTCTCGGGACTTGCCCGGTGAGTAGGCTGGGCAAGGCTCCCTTGAGAACCGCTACCGCCGCTTTGCTGACCTTTGCAAACACCTCGGTGGCGGTTTCATCCGGCCCGATATCCACCGCCGCTTGGCCGACTATATCGCCGGCATCGGGTTTGGATTCCATGATGTGCAAGGTGGCGCCGGTTTGGGTCTCACCGTGCAGGATCGCCCAGTTGACGGGTGCACGACCGCGGTATTTCGGCAAGAGGGAGCCGTGCATGTTGAGGGCGGCAATCTTGGCGCACGCGAGCATCGGTCCTGGAATCATGTAGCGGTAGTAAAACGAGAACAGGTAGTCCGGCGCAATGCGCTGCAACTCCGGTAAGAGTGCGGCGAGCGATTTTGCATCCGGTTGGACATAGTTCAGATGGCGTTCTTGGCACAATTTGGCGACGCTCCCGAACCACACGTTTTCATTGGGGTCGTCCTCGTGCGTCACGACCAGGGCAATGTCAATGCCGGCAGCGATGAGCGTTTTGAGGCAGTTGACGCCGACGTCGTGATAGGCGAAAACGATGGCGCGCATGGGGCGAATTGTTTGCGTGGGAGACACGAATTCAAATAGGGCGATGATGGTCTAAGGCTGTTCCAAAACGGTTTGGACAACGTAGCGGGGGCGTTGCCGAATCTGCTGGTAGATGCGGCCAACGTATTCGCCCAGCAAACCCAAACCAAAGAGCATGACGCCGATCAAAAAGAAGGTGAGCGCAAAGAGGGTGAAGACCCCTTCGACTTCGGCGCCGAGTACAAAACGTCGAACCAGCAAATAGGCAAAGAGCGTTCCGGCGGCCAGCGACAATAGCATTCCCAGAATCGAAAAGATTTGCAGCGGCATCACTGAAAAGCCCGTGACCAAATCAAAATTGAGGCGAATGAGTTGGTAAAGGCTGTATTTCGATTCACCGGCAAACCGTTCCTCGTGTTTGACATTGATTTCAGTCGGGCTAGCTGAAAAAGTGTAAGCCAGGGCGGGAATGAAGGTGTTGCTTTCGTCGCATTGGCGCACGAGATCGACGATGCGACGATGGTAGCCACGCAGCATGCAACCCTGATCGGTCATGGTGATCCTAGTGATGCGCTGACGCAAATGGTTCATGGCGCGCGAGGCTGACTTCCTGAACCAACTGTCGCGACGTTGTTCGCGGATCGTGCCGACGTAGTCGTGGCCGGCCAGCAGTTCATTGACTAGGGCGTCAATTTCCTCAGGCGGATTTTGCAAGTCGGCGTCTAAGGTAACGATGTATTGACCGCGGGCATATTCAAAGCCTGCCATGATGGCCATGTGCTGACCAAAATTGCTGTGGAACAGGACCACCCGGGTGACATCAGGGCGGATTTCGTACTGTTTGGATAAAATGCCGGCAGACCGGTCTTTGCTGCCATCGTTCACAAAAACAATCTCATAGCGCAGGTGCCGTTTCGCAGCTAGAGCATCTAGGGCTGGATAGAGGCGATCAAACAGGGCTTGCAATCCCTCTTCCTCGTTGTAAACGGGAACGATGATGCTCAGTTGGGTTGCGTTGGTGTGATCGGGCAAATTGTCAGTCATGGGCGTAATTTTGCCTGATGTTGGGGTTTTCGCCCATTCGGGGGGTGAAAACCCCTGCCAACTTCTTTTTTTAGGCTTTGTGGTGTTGAGCCAGGATGGCTAGAAGTGTCGCCACGATGCGGTCAACATCCCCGTCAGCCATAGTCGGAAAGAGCGGTAGAGTGAGAATGGAGCGCCCAATGCGTTCGGCAATTGGGGTGTCCGCCAATCTATAGCCTAGGTTCTTGTATAAGGTAAAGCCCGTGATAGCAGGGTAATGCACCCCGGTACCGATTCCCTGATCCTTGAGTTCGCTCATGATTTGCGCGCGATCTGCGTTTAATTCATCAAGGGAAAGAGCCACTTGAAACATGTGCCAATTGCTGTCCGTATAGTTTTCCGGCGGAAGTTCGAGTGGGAGCGTACCCGATTTCGTTTTGGCAAGGGCATGGCGAAATTGTTCAAAGTATTGGCGCGCCAGTACTGTGCGCCGTGCTTGAAAGGCTTGCAAGTGCTTGAGTTGATGCAGACCGATTACCGCGTTCACATCGGTCAGGTTGTCCTTTCCGCCCAACACATCGACATCCATACCATCCATGCCAGACCGGGTTAGGCCTTGCAGGCGAAACTTTTCGGAAAGCGTCGCTTCCATTGGGTTGTTGAGTACGAGGCATCCGCCTTCAACGGTCGAGAGGTTTTTATTGGCTTGAAAACTAAAGCTGACCAAATCGCCAAAGCAGCCAATTTTTTTGTTGTTCCAGCTTGAGCCAAAGGCTTGTGCGGCGTCCTCAATGACCCGCAGCCCATGCTTTATAGACAGCGCATACAGCTCATCCATATCGACTGGAAGACCGGCAAGGTAGACCGGCATGATGGCGCGCGTCTTAGGTGTGATGGTGGCTGCAATTTTCCGCAAATCGATGTTTCGCGTTGCTGGATCGATGTCGACAAACACCGGTTTGGCCCCAACACTCAGAATAACGTTTGCAGTGGCAACCCAGGAAATCGGCGTGGTGATGACTTCGTCTCCTGGTCCTATGCCGGCAACCTGCAAGGCTATCTTCATGGTGGCTGTACCGTTGGCAAAGCAGCGCACGGGACGCCCACCAAAGTACTCGCTGAGCGCGGCTTCAAACTCGGCCAATTTCGGCCCAGAGGTTACCCAACCCGAACGCAGCACTTCGCCAACGGCATCAATGGTTTCCTGGTCAAAGTTTGGCCTGGTAAAAGGAATGAATGAACGGGCTAATTCGGCAGCAGACATGGGTGACCTTAAGGGTGCATCAATAATGTATCTGGTCTATTGTCGCAAACTTGGCTTTGGGTCGGGGTGTTTGATGATTACCCTGCGGGCATCGCGATCGACTTCCTGCATGGGCAGTTGCAGGGCTTGCAGTTCAGCAATTTGCTCGGGTACGATGAGTGCGTAGGCATCGGGCTCTTGGTTCCAGCGCGCGATGAAATCCTCCAAGGTTGGCGCCCATTTTTCCGGTTCTTGCATCACGCCGAATTCGAGTTCATCGGGGTACTGGACCATGATCATGGTTCTGCCCAGATAGAACGGCATGGTGTGATCGAGAATCCGCACCGAATAGAGGTTGGCGTTTGGCGGGATTTGGTTTTTCACGCGGTTGGCCAAATCCACGCCGGAAACGGCTCTTCCTAAGGTTTCGTGACCCGTCCCGGCGATGATGCAACACAAGAATATTCCGATGGCAAAACTGCTGATGGCCTGCAGACCCCGTCCTTGGTTTTTGCGTGTCATCCAAATGGACAGCAGGCAAAAATCGATGAGCGCGCAAAGCGCTGCAACAATCCATCCGGAATAGGTTGCGTACGCGACGATCTCATCGGGTTTGGCTTGTTGACTGATGGTTGAAAGGAAGAAAAAACCGACAATGCCCAGCAAAGCAAAAAAAATGGTTTGAATCCGCCACGAGTTGGGCAGGGTATTTTTCCCCCCAAGGATTTGATCGAGGCCGATGCCTGTCAACAGCGCCAATGCAGGGAAAATCGGCATGATGTATCCAGGCAATTTGGACTGCGAGACGCTGAAAAAAACCAAAATGGCTACAGACCAGCAGACCAGCATCCATTGGCTAGCCTGTTCCTGCCGGCGCAATTTCCAGGCCTGTGCAATGGGTTTTCCCAGCTGCAACAACCAGGGCAGAAAACCGATGATCAGCAATGGGATGAAATAGTAAATTGGACCGGTGCGGCTATGCGCATTGTCAGTAAATCGTTGCAGGTGCTCGTATATGAAAAAGAATTCTAAAAATTCGGGGTTGCGTTGCGAAACCAGCATGAACCAGGGGGTGGTGATCGCCAGAAAAAGTATTAGTCCGCTGACCAGGTGAATTTTTTTCCAGATGCGCCAGTCCCATGAACTGAGCGAATAAACGATGAACACCAGAGCGGGAATCGCAGCCCCAATGAGGCCTTTAGAGAGGGTGGCCAAGGCCATGCAGATCCAACAACACCACATCCAATATCTGGCAGAAAGCCGATCTTCCGTATTTAGCGATAGCAGCAGGCTGCACAGTGCCGCAATTAAAAACGCCGACAACCCCATGTCAAGAGAGTTGATGTGTCCACCGATGATCCACATTGGAGAAGACGCCAGTACCACGGCTGCCAAGTAGCCTGCGCGCGCTCCGTACAGTTTGCAGCCGGTAAAGCCGATCCAGAGAATGGTGGCAAAACCCGTAAGTGCCGTCCAAAGTCGCGCTTGCCATTCGCCAATGCCAAAAAAATGAAAGGCGGTTGCGGTTGCCCAGATCTGCAAAGGAGGTTTTTCAAAATACTTGTAGCCGTTGTAGCGCGGCGTGATCCAGTCACCGCTGGCAAGCATTTCGCGGGCCATTTCAGCGTACCGACCTTCATCGGATGGAATCAGGTGACGGTAGTTGAGCGTACCGAACCACAGCGCCGCGTATACCAACAGCAAGACTAAAACTGCGAATGGGTTTAGCGGCGAGCCTGAGCCTGCCGGTTGGTTACTGTTCATTCTGAATCGAGGAGCAAGGCGAGTAGCACCTGACGCCCTTCGCTCATCAGGACGTTGTATGTTCGGCAGGCGGCTTGTGAGTCCATGATTTCATAGCCGATGCGAGCTTGCATGAGGGGCTTGAGCAGAACAGGCTTGGGAAAGCGCTGCCGATTGCCGGTGCCGATAATGACGAGTTCGGGCTTAAGGGCAACCATTTGGGAAAAGTGGTTTTCATCCAACTGGTCGAAGGAGTCGACAGGCCAAGGGATTGGATCTCCGCTGGGTGTGAGCAGGATCGCATTGGAATGCGCGATGGCGTTGATCTCCACGAATCCATTGCCGTAGCCGGTAATGGTATTGAGATTGGACTGGGGGTCAGATTGAAGCTTCACGTGTGCGCTCTGTCATAATTGAGGGAATTATAGCTAGCTGCTTTTTTCCTAGATTTCAAGAACTTACCACTTTAATTATCGTGAAGCCAATCCTTAAGTCCGAAAAACTGAACAATGTCTGTTATGACATTCGTGGTCCTGTGCTTGAACTTGCCCACCGAATGGAGGAGGAAGGCCAAAAGATCATCAAATTGAATATCGGCAATGTTGGTGTGTTTGGCTTTGATCCGCCAGAAGAAATCCAGCTCGACATCATCCGCAATTTGGGTAATGCCTCCGCGTATTCCGATTCAAAGGGCATCTTCGCGGCGCGAAAAGCGATCATGCAATACAGTCAGGAAAAAGGCATTCGCGGGGTTATGCTAGACGATATCTATACCGGTAACGGCGTTTCCGAACTCATTGTATTGGCGATGAATGCCTTGCTTAACAATGGCGATGAAGTGCTTGTTCCTGCACCCGACTACCCCTTATGGACCGCTTCGGTGAGTTTGTCCGGTGGAACGCCTGTTCATTACCTCTGCGATGAATCCAAGGAATGGGCTCCGGATTTAGACGATTTGCGTAAAAAGATTACCCCACGCACCAAGGCGATCGTGGTGATTAACCCCAATAATCCAACCGGTGCGATCTACTCCAATGAAATCCTCTTGGGACTTACTGAAATTGCTCGTGAGCACGGTTTGATTTTGTTTGCCGACGAGATCTACGACAAGATGCTGTACGACAAGGCAAAACACGTTTCTCTGGCATCCCTGTCGACCGATGTCGTCACGATCACTTTCAACGGTTTGTCAAAAAACTACCGCTCGTGCGGTTACCGGGTAGGGTGGATGGTGGTTTCCGGAGACAAGGCGATGATTACGGATTACGTCGAGGGGTTGACAATGCTTTCCTCGATGCGCTTGTGTGCCAACGTGCCGGGACAGTACGCGATCCAAACGGCGCTTGGGGGCTATCAAAGCATCAATGATTTGGTGAGCGAAGGCGGTCGCCTGGTTCGTCAACGTGATCTGGCCTGGAAACTCATTACCGAGATTCCAGGGGTTACCTGTGTGAAGCCGAAATCGGCTTTGTACCTATTTCCCAAATTGGATCCAGAAATGTATCCCATTGCGGATGATCAGCAGTTCATCGCCGATTTGCTGAAGGAAGAGAAGGTTTTGTTGGTTCAAGGCACGGGTTTTAACTGGACCAAGCCTGACCATTTCCGGGTAGTGTTCTTGCCCCATGAGGACGTGTTGCGGGAGGCTATTGGCCGCCTTGCGCGTTTCTTGGAGCGTTATCGTCAAAAGCACGGCCGCAGCAAGTCTGCCGCCAAAACAGTTGCAAAGGCATTATGAAGCCGATTCAAGTAGGTTTATTGGGCATTGGAACAGTGGGTGGCGGGGTATTCACCGTCCTAGAACGCAACCAGGATGAAATCCAGCGCCGCGCCGGCCGCGGCATCCGCATTCATACGGTTGCCGACCTGAATGTCGAGCGAGCCAAGGAACTGGTGAAGGGGCGTAGCGAGGTTGTAAGCGATGCCAGGGCGGTAATCAAGGATCCCGAAATCGATATCGTGATCGAGTTGATCGGCGGTTATGGCATTGCGAAGGATTTGGTGCTGGAGGCGATTGCCGCTGGCAAGCATGTCGTGACGGCCAACAAGGCCTTGATCGCTGTGCACGGCAACGAGATTTTTAAGGCTGCGCATGACAAGGGGGTCATGGTTGCTTTTGAGGCGGCTGTTGCCGGCGGGATTCCCATCATCAAGGCATTGCGCGAAGGCCTAACTGCTAATCGCATTCAGTGGATTGCCGGCATCATCAATGGCACGACGAATTTCATTCTCTCCGAGATGCGCGACAAGGGTTTGGATTTTGCGACTGTCCTCAAAGAGGCTCAGCGCCTGGGTTATGCCGAGGCGGATCCGACGTTCGATATCGAGGGAATCGACGCGGCTCATAAGGTCACCATCATGAGTGCGATTGCATTTGGTATTCCGATGCAATTTGAAAAAGCGCATGTCGAAGGCATCACCAAACTCGATGCTATCGATATTCGCTATGCCGAGCAGTTGGGTTATCGCATTAAGCTTTTGGGTATCACCAAGAAAACGCCTTCAGGCGTTGAATTGCGCGTACATCCTACGCTGATACCAACCAAGCGCCTGATTGCGAATGTGGAAGGCGCCATGAATGCCGTGCAGGTGTTTGGCGATGCCGTGGGTACTACCTTATATTACGGCAAGGGCGCCGGTTCCGAGCCCACCGCTTCCGCTGTGATCGCCGATTTGGTCGATGTCACCCGCTTGTTGACTTCCGATCCTGAAAATCGCGTTCCGCATCTAGCCTTCCAGCCCGATGCCGTGCACAATACCCCGATTTTGCCGATTGGCGAAATCACGACAAGTTACTATCTGCGTTTACGTGTTGACGATCAGGCTGGCGTATTGGCCGACATCACCAAGATCCTTGCTTCTCATGGGGTATCGATTGATGCTCTGTTGCAAAAGGAGGCTGATGAAGGTGAGAGCCAGACCGACCTCATCATGCTGACGCACGAAACGAAGGAAAAGAATATGCTTGCTGCCATTGCTGAAATTCAAGACCTCAGTACGGTCGCAGGCGAAGCAGTGAAAATTCGACTGGAAAATTTGTCTTAATCGAACATGCTTTATCAGTCCACGCGCGGCAATAGTCCGCAACAATCGTTTTTGGAGATTTTGCTAGGCGGCTTGGCGCCAGATGGCGGGTTGTATTTGCCTGCTCAGTATCCGCAAATTGACCGCGAACAACTCGATTCATGGCGAGGCTTGCCGTATGCCGATTTGGCCTATGAAATTCTCAGTTTGTATTGCGACGACATTCCGGAATCGGAATTGCGCGCACTCTTGCGCAAGACCTACACGCCAATGGTCTATTGCAACGGCCGGACTGAAGACAATGCCAGCGACATCACGCCATTGCATTGGCTCGGCGATGAAGGCGGTACACGCTTGGGTTTATTAAGCCTGTCAAACGGCCCGACCCTGGCCTTCAAGGATATGGCCATGCAGTTGCTGGGCAATCTCTTTGAATATGCCTTGCAACGCGCCGGACAGGAGCTCAATATTTTGGGCGCCACCTCTGGCGATACCGGCAGCGCTGCCGAGTATGCGATGCGCGGCAAGCAGGGTGTGCGTGTCTTCATGTTGTCCCCCCAGGGCAAAATGAGCGCATTCCAATCGGCCCAAATGTATTCCTTGCACGATCCCAATATTTTTAATCTGGCTGTGGCCGGCGTATTTGATGATTGCCAGGATATCGTCAAGGCAGTGAGCAACGATCTCGCATTTAAGGCGGCCAATCGGATCGGGACTGTCAACTCAATCAACTGGGGGCGCGTAGTCGCTCAAGTGGTCTATTATTTCCAGGGTTACTTGCTGGCAACCAAGAATAGCTCCGAGCGCATTTCCTTTACGGTTCCGTCGGGGAATTTTGGCAACATCTGCGCTGGTCATATTGCCCGGATGATGGGTCTGCCGATTGAGCACCTGATTGTTGCCACGAATGAAAACGATGTGCTTGATGAATTTTTTCGCTCCGGGGTCTATCGTGCACGCAAGTCTGCAGAAACCCTGCATACATCCAGTCCGTCGATGGACATCTCGAAGGCAAGCAATTTCGAGCGTTTTGTTTTTGACTTGCTGGGTCGCAATGGGAAAAACACGGCCGCATTATTCGATCAGGTTGAGAAGGCGGGTGGATTTGATATATCCAAGGACATCGTATTCAAGGAGATGTCCAAGTACGGATTCCAGTCGGGAAGCAGTACCCACCAGCATCGCCTGCAGACGATACGCGACGTCTATGGCCGGTATGGCGTGATGATCGATACGCACACAGCTGATGGCGTTAAGGTGGCGCGCGAGCATTTGCAAAAGGGTATACCCATGATTGTGTTGGAAACCGCTTTGCCGATTAAGTTTGAGGAGACGATCGAGGAAGCTTTGGGCAAGCCTGCCGAATGCCCTCCCGCATTTCAAGACATCAAAACGCGTCCGCAGTATGTGCAAAAGATTGCAGCAGATGTGGGTCAAGTAAAGTCGTACATAACCACCCACCTAAAGTAAATGGTAATCATGAATAAGCCACCGATGTTGACCACTCAACAGGCCTTGGAGCGGTTACTGGCCAACGCGTTGCAGATAGACGGCGTTGAAGCAGTGAGTACTCAACAAGCGCTTGGCAGGGTATTGGCTGAGGATGTCGTAAGCTTAGTTGATGTGCCGCCTATGGACAACACATCCATGGATGGGTATGCGGTGCGTTGCGGGGATATTGGTTCTCCCGGCGTGGTTTTGCGCGTTGGGCAACGCATCCCTGCGGGTTCGGTTGGCACTCAACTGGAGCCCGGCACGGTCGCGCGAATCTTTACCGGTGCTCCCATTCCCTTGGGAGCGGATGCCGTGGTGATGCAGGAAGACACCGTCGTTCCTGATGGACGAAGCGACCACATTCAAATTACTGTTGTGCCCAAGTTGGATCAGTGGATCCGTCGTCGTGGCGAAGATTTGAGCGCTGGAAAAAAAGCCCTGGCAGTTGGAACATTGTTGCGTCCTCAAGAGTTGGGTGTAGCGGCTTCGGCTGGCCTCACACATCTTCAGGTCCGGCGTCGCGTTCGGGTAGCCGCCTTTTTTACCGGCGATGAATTGGCTTTACCAGGAGAACCGCTTAAGCCAGGAGGAATCTACAACTCCAATCGCGATACCCTGTTAGCCTGCCTGCGATCGCTTGGTTGCGATGCGACCGATTTGGGCATCGTTCCCGATCGCCTGGACGCCACCCGTGAAGCCTTGCGCAGCGCAAGCAAAAACCACGATCTGATCATCACATCGGGTGGTGTGTCGGTTGGCGAAGAAGACCACATACGGCCGGCTGTCAATGCCGAAGGGCGTTTGGATTTGTGGCAGATTGCGATTAAACCCGGCAAGCCTTTGGCTTTTGGTGCTGTTCGTCGACAAGCTACTCAAGATCCGTTGGCTTCACTCAAGGACGAGGCTTGGTTTATTGGACTGCCTGGCAATCCGGTTTCAAGTTTTGTGACATTTTTATTGTTTGTTCGCCCCTTTATTTTGAAATTGCAGGGTCGCAATAATGTATTGCCCCGTTCCTATCCGATGCGCGCGGATTTTGATTGGCTCAAGGCTGATCGCCGCAATGAATTCTTGCGAGTGAAAATCAACTCCATGGGTGGCTTGGATTTATTTCCCAATCAAAGTTCGGGTGTCTTAACTAGTGCTTCATGGGCGGATGGCCTACTTGACTGCACTCCCGGAAAAACATTTTCTCGAGGCGATATGATGCCTTTTATTCCATTTAGCACCTTGCTCTAGGACGCCATTTTTAGAATCGGGGTACGATCATTCCATGAAACTTGAGCTGCGTTTTTTCGCCTCGTTGCGCGAGGTGTTGGGTACTGGATTGGAGACGATCGAGTTGCCTGAGGAAGTCCGAACTATTTCCCAATTGCGTTCGTATTTGTGCGCGCGCGGCGGTGCTTGGTCGAACGTGCTGGCCGAAGGCAAGGTTGTGCGTTGTGCTTTAAATCACGAGATGGTCGATGCTAACGCTGCGTTGCAGGAGGGTGCTGAGGTGGCCTTCTTTCCCCCGGTGACCGGAGGATAAGATGCCGGTTCGTATCCAAGAATGCGATTTCGATTTAAGTGCTGAAGTTGCGGCGCTTCGTAAGGCGAATCGGCAGATTGGGGCAATCACCGTTTTTCTCGGTACCGTGCGCGATATGAACGAGGGTAGCGAAGTTCAGGGGATGACGCTTGAGCACTATCCGGGCATGACCGAAAAGGCATTGGAAGAGATTGTCGAGCAAGCCAAAAGCCGCTGGAAAATTGGCGATGCGCTGGTGGTGCATCGTGTCGGGCATCTTCTGCCGCAAGATCAAATCGTCTTGGTGGTTGTCACCAGCGCCCATCGCGGCGAAGCGTTTTCCGCCTGCGAATTCATTATGGATTATTTAAAAACAGCTGCCCCGTTTTGGAAAAAGGAACAAACGCTGGATGGCGGGCGCTGGGTCGATGCGCGGGTTTCCGATGACGCTGCCATGGCGCGTTGGAAAAAATAATTCCGAATGGGCTAATCGAGAAAAAAGCCCATCTTTTTCGCGCGAGGAAGCCGCTTTAATTTAGCCTCCGCTTTGGAGGCCTCGGATCGATTCG
Organism: uncultured beta proteobacterium; assembly: GCA_903826775.1. GTDB lineage: Bacteria > Pseudomonadota > Gammaproteobacteria > Burkholderiales > Burkholderiaceae > Polynucleobacter. The sequence goes on from CAIKFU010000108.1 coordinate 54,619, forward strand.
GGTGGCTTTGGGTTGCCAGCAGTTTTACAGGGCGCCTCGAACGCGTATAGCGAGCGCCTTGACCTAAATTATGGGCATTCAGGCGATGTTCCAGTCGATTGGTGATGCCGGCATAAAAACTGCCGTCTGCACATTCCAGAAGATATACGATCCAGGACAAAATAATGGGGGGTTTTCGTCTGTTAGGTGCTTGAAATTATTAATTAAAGCCTTATATTCAATAGAGAGAATACACAATAAAGCGATAGTCCAGTAGGCATTGGATTTAAACAATTGGGGTTGAAGATGAGAATTGAAAAATTAACGACGAAGTTTCAGGAGGCGCTCAGCGATGCGCAGAGCATTGCCTTGGCAAAAGACAACCAATATATCGAGCCGGTACATTTGCTGTTGGCCATGCTGCGTCAGGAAGATGGAAGCGCTCGCAGTTTATTAACTCGGGCCGGCGTCAATGTTGGCGGCTTGGAAAAAGCAACGGAAAAGGCGATTGACAATTTGCCGCAGGTTCAAGGAGGCGGTGGCGAAGTGCAGGTTGGTCGGGATCTAACAAATTGCCTGAATCTGACTGAAAAGGAAGCAAGCAAACGAGGCGATCAATTTATAGCCGGAGAACTGTTTCTCTTGGTGGTGGCTGACGACAAGGGGTCGCTAGGCAAGTTGGCACGTGAAAATGGGTTGACGCGAAAATTACTGGAGGCAGCGATTAATCAGGTGCGCGGCGGAGAATCGGTTGATAGCGCAGATGCTGAAGACCAGCGTGAGGCATTGAAAAAATACACACTGGATTTAACAGAACGTGCCCGCATGGGAAAACTCGATCCGGTGATTGGCCGAGACGATGAAATTCGTCGCACGATTCAAATATTGCAGCGTCGGGGTAAAAATAATCCCGTGTTGATTGGCGAGCCGGGAGTTGGAAAGACGGCAATTGTCGAAGGGTTGGCACAGCGGATCGTCAACGGCGAGGTGCCTGAAACCCTCAAAAATAAGCGTGTACTGGTTTTGGATATGGCTTTGTTGTTGGCTGGCGCTAAGTACCGTGGTGAATTCGAGGAGCGCTTGAAGGCAGTGCTTAGCGATGTGGCGAAGGATGAAGGACGCACGATCATCTTTATCGATGAGATCCACACCATGGTCGGTGCTGGCAAATCCGAGGGTGCGATGGACGCTGGCAACATGCTTAAGCCCGCTTTGGCCCGAGGCGAGTTGCATTGCATCGGCGCAACCACGTTGGACGAATACCGAAAATACATCGAGAAGGATGCGGCATTGGAACGGCGCTTCCAAAAGGTCATGGTCGATGAACCAAGCGTTGAGGCGACCATTGCTATATTGCGCGGTTTGCAGGAACGCTATGAATTGCATCATGGCATTGAAATTACCGATCCGGCGATCGTTGCCGCGGCCGAGTTGTCGCACCGTTACATTACTGATCGTTTTCTGCCAGACAAGGCCATCGATTTGATCGATGAAGCCGGATCGCGTATTCGGATGGAGATCGATTCGAAACCCGAGGTGATGGATAAGCTTGAGCGCCGTTTGATTCAATTGAAAATCGAGCGAGAGGCTGTGAAAAAGGAAAAAGACGATGCATCGAAAAAACGCTTGGAATTAATCGAAGACGAGATTAAGCGTTTGGGTGCCGAATACGCAGATCTTGAAGAAATTTGGAAAGCCGAAAAGGGAGCTGTCTTAGGTGCGGCAACCGTGAAGGAGGAAATTGAAAAAGTCAAAGCGGAAATCGTTAGACTTCAGCGCGAAGGCAAGTTGGAACAGGTGGCTGAATTACAGTATGGAAAATTACCCGAGCTAGAGCAAAAGCTCAAATCGGCTGCAGCAGCGGAAGCGAGCGCATCCAAAGATGGTGTTCCCAAACATAAGCTGTTGCGCACCCAGGTGGGCGCCGAGGAAATTGCCGAAGTGGTGTCGCGTGCAACCGGGATTCCGGTTTCCAAAATGATGCAGGGCGAGCGCGAAAAATTGCTCAAGATGGAAGAGTTACTTCATAAGCGTGTTGTTGGCCAGGAAGAGGCTATTCGCGCCGTATCCGATGCGATTCGTCGGTCCCGTGCAGGCCTGTCTGAAGAAAATCGACCCTATGGATCCTTTTTGTTTTTGGGGCCAACCGGTGTTGGTAAAACGGAATTGTGCAAAGCCTTGGCGGGATTCCTGTTTGATAGCGAGGACCATCTGATTCGCGTCGATATGAGCGAGTTCATGGAGAAGCATAGTGTGGCCCGTTTGATTGGCGCTCCTCCAGGGTATGTTGGTTACGAGGAAGGAGGATACCTTACCGAGCAGGTGCGTCGTAAACCCTACAGCGTGATTTTGTTTGATGAGATCGAGAAGGCCCACCCCGATGTTTTTAATGTGCTGCTGCAAGTGCTTGATGATGGTCGCTTGACCGATGGCCAGGGTAGGACGGTGGATTTTAAGAACACGGTGATAGTGATGACCAGCAACATCGGTTCACACCTCATTCAATCGATGGCTGGTAAAAAGCAGGCAGAAATCAAGGAAGCGGTATTTGGGGAATTGAAGAACCACTTCCGACCCGAGTTCTTGAACCGCATCGATGAAATTGTCGTATTCCACGGTTTGGATAAAGCCAATATCGCTTCGATTGCCAAGATCTTGCTTAAGAACTTGTCGGATCGCCTGGCAAAGGTGGATATGCAATTGGAGGTCAGCGATGCGGCCTTGGATAAGATTGCGGAGGTTGGGTTTGATCCGGTCTACGGAGCAAGACCGCTCAAGAGGGCTATTCAACAATACATCGAAAACCCGGTTTCCAAAATGATATTGGAGGGCAAGTTCGGACCCAAGGATGTGGTGCCGGTGGATGTCGACAAGAAAGGCGATTTTAGTTTTACGAGGTTGATTCACTAAGCAAAATTCGTTGTATGCCAGTACACTTCGGGCATGACTGTTGCGCAAAAAAGTACACGTACCAGTGATGTCCGGGTTATTGGGCTTGTTAGCCTAGCGCACGGTAGTTCACACTTTTTCCACCTGATTCTTCCGCCATTATTTCCGTGGTTGAAGAATGAGTTCGCATTCAATTACGCCGAACTCGGTCTTCTGATGTCCATCTTCTACGTGGTGTCGTGCTCTGTGCAGGCGGCATCAGGTTTTTTGGTCGATCGCATCGGATCGCGTCCAGTGCTTTTTGGTGGAGTGGGGTTGTCAATCGTAGCCGCATTAATTTATTCGCAGGCGAGCGGATATGAAATGCTGGTATTGGGCGCCGTTGTCGCTGGTTTGGGCAATGGGATTTTTCATCCCGTTGACTACACCCTGATCAATCATAAAGTTACACCGAGCAATTTGGCTTATGCCTATTCACTGCATGGTGTGACCGGTTATCTGGGTTGGGCCGCAGCTCCGATTTTTATGGTGAGCGTTGCCACTTGGGCAGATTGGCGACTCGCCTTATTGGCTGCTGCGGGAATGGAGTTGGTGGTGTTGATCGTGCTTTGGGTCAATAAGGACAGCTTGCTAGACGATGTCAAGGCGCGCCATGCCGAAGGCTTGGCAACTGCAAAGGATCAAAACCCCAATGGTGTGCCGGATGGGGTTTTTGCATTTTTAAAATTACCTGCGGTCTGGCTATGCTGGCTTTTCTTTTTCTTCAGCATGATTGCGACCTCGAGTCTTCAATCGTTTTCCCCAACATCCCTGTTGTCTATTTATGCAGTACCCGTTCGATCGGGCAGCTATTACCTTACCTTGATGTCCTTGGGAAGTGCCGCGGGAATGTTGTTGGGCGGTTTGGTTGCCAAGCATGTCCAAGCGCCTGAAAGGGTTGTTACCATTTGCCTGCTGGCAAGCACTTTGTTGACCGGTTTGTTGGCGACAAGTTGGGTTCCCGTTGATGTGATTGCCATGGTTTTCCTGGCCATTGGATTGGGTTTTGGGATATCGGCGCCATCGCGCGACTTGATGATCCGCGCCGCAACTCCGCAAGGCGTATCCGGGAGGGTATACGGAATCGTCTATTCGGGAATCGATCTTGGAGCGGCGGTTGGCCCTGGTTTGTTTGGCGTATTGCTCGATAGCGGCCATCCAAAAATGCTGTTCATCGGCGCAGCAGTTGCCATGGTCCTCATGATCTTTACGGCGCTTCGGGTTGCCTTAAGTACCCCAAGCAAAATCCAACCTGCTTAGCATGATGTTGATAACAACTGTTTGATTTTTTTCGCAAAGGCAATCGCATGAGGATTGTCTCCATGAACGCATAGCGTATCGGCCTGAATCTTTACCGTGATTCCTTCAATCGACTTGATTTCTTGGTTGTTTGCCATTCCCAGTACGTGTTCAAGCGCTTGACCTTCGTCGTGAATCAGAGCCTCGGGATGGGTGCGCGCAACCAGGAATCCCTCCTTGGTGTATCGGCGATCCGCAAAGACTTCTTGCCAGACAGGAACACCCAATTCCTGTGCAGCTTGGACAAGGCAGCTGCCGGCTAGGCCATACAAAATGACATCCTTTCCCAACGCTTTGGTGGCGCGCGCAATACCTCTTGCCAGTTTGAGATCCTTTGCCGCCTGGTTGTAGAGCGCGCCATGTGGCTTGATGTGGTGCAAGGTTCCGCCGTAAGCGTGGGCGAATGCCTGCAGGGCACCAGCTTGATACAGCACGTAGTCGTAGGCGTCGCTTTCGCTGATCGCCATTTCTCGGCGTCCAAATCCGAGTAGATCGGGAAGTCCTGGATGTGCGCCGACGTGAACGTTTTTGCTGATCGCCATTTCTACCAAGTCTCGCATTCTCGCGGGGTCGCCAGCATGCCATCCGCAGGCAATGTTGGTCGAGGTGATGTAGTCTAACAACTCGAAATCGTTGCCCATTTCCCAAACCCCAAAGCCTTCACCCATATCACTATTGATATCCATTATGTTTCCTTTGTTCCGCAAGAAATAATTGATTGAATTGCATACATTGTGTCTAAATGCGATTTCCTTGCTGCGTGATTTAGGCGGTCCGCTTCATCGATGTCTATCGGGGTGAATTGGATACGGGTACCCGGGGTTGCTTGCGCGAGCTTTGATTGTTCAGATGCAATGACCTCCGCTAAACGGGGATAGCCTCCGGTGGTTTGGTGCTCGGAGAGCATCACAATCGGTTGTTGCGACGGGGGAAATTGAACGGTGCCAAAATGAATTGCTTGCGAAGGAATGTTTGGGAGGGGTTTTTTCAATTCAAAATCGCCTTCAAGGCGAATCCCCATGCGATTGCTTTCTTTGGATACGACCCAGACAGTGCCCCAGAATTTTTCCCGATCCTTGACTGTGAGAAAGGATAGGTGGGGTCCGGGCATACAGTAGATTCGATTGATTTGCTTGGAATTGGTATAAGGTGATCGGATCTGCCATTTTGGAAAACAGGGTAACGGAGCGGATTCTTTTAACCGTTTTAAAAATGGCGAGCACAACGCCAAACCGGCGTTAGTCAAAGTGAGTGCATCGCCTTTTGTGAGTCGCTTTGGACCGATATCAGCGCTCATGTGAGCACCCTTGCGCCCCAAGATGGTAGGAGAATCGATGCCGCCTCCAATCGCGAGAATGGCCCTCATGCCTGGGTTTAGTGTTAAAAACTGCAGGGTCGATCCAGCACCAATCCATATCGGGCGATTGCCTGGTAGGCGTTTTCCATCCACCATGCAACTACAGGTTGCACCTACCCAGGCAATGCAGGCATCTTCGCTAAACAAGAGGGTTGGTCCAGTAGCGGTAATCTCCAATCCCGCTTCTTCTGTCGGGTTGCCAACCAACGCGTTTGCAAGTTCTAGGGCATCTAGATCCACTGCGCCACCGGGTCCGACGCCCCAGTGCGAAAGGCCGGCTCGGGGTCTATCCTGAATGGTTGTAAAAGCTCCCGCTTGCTTGAATGTAATGGTTCCTGACGATTGATTTTTGTTCTCGGTAGGGGTGCTTTTCGGAGTACTGCTCTCCTTTGAGTGCAGCCCGATTAGCCGATTAAATTCATCCAGACCAATTTCCACAATATGCATTTTGTCGCCCGGCATAAATAAGCCAGGTTGCTTTTTGGCGATATCAAAAAGGATGTCGGGCGATCTGCCAATAAGGTTCCAACCGCCTGGCGTTGACCGTGGATAGATTGCCGTCTGGAGTTCGGCGATGGCAACGCTTCCCAGCGGTACAAGCGGTCTGGGCGATGGCAGACGAGGAAGGCGCAATTTGGGGTTTAATCCGCTGAAATAGGCAAACCCGGGCATAAAGCCCAAAATGTCGACGCTATAGATGGATTCTTTATGAAGTTGAATCGTCGTCTCGATGGATAGTCCGCAAGCCTTGGCGATGTCGGCTAGATCCGGTGCGACATCCGGGTGATAGCAGACCTGAATGCGATGCGATTGCGTCGAATTGGCATTTTTGTTTTTTCGTTTGATCAAAGCGCTATGGATTTTTTCCAACTCCACCTGCGCTGTATGACGTACCTGCGCTGGTTGCGCATTGGAGAAATTGAGTTCTATTATCAGCGAGTCAAGACCGGGAATAATTTCCATCGCCCACTGGGGTTTGAGAAGAAAGAGTTCACTACTCAGGCCATGGATTTCTTGCAAAGGTTTGGCGGAATCGGAAAAATCCAGAAGAAGGCTGCGGTCCCCGAGCGCGGTGCATTGCATCATGAGAAATAACCCATCAGGGTTTTCACTAGAGCGTGAAAATGGCGGCTGAATTGATGTATAAAGAAGTCACTCATGGATTGTATTAAGCCCAAAATATAAAGGAGACGCTAGTGAGTCATCAAACAGATACCAGTTTGACTGGATTTTATAAGGTCATGACTCCCAAGGAAAGAAAGACTTTCTGGGGTTGCTTTTTGGGTTGGGCATTAGACGGCATGGATTTCATGATTTATCCCTTGGTGATCGGAACCATTATTGCAGTATGGAAAGTGGATCGGGGAATGGCAGGTCTTGCCGTAACGGGAACGCTTTTGGCATCTGCATTCGGTGGATGGTTTGCAGGTTACCTTGCCGACCGAATCGGGCGCGTGAAGACTTTGCAATTTACGATTTTATGGTTCTCCACTTTTAGTTTGATATGCGCGTTTACCCAAGACTTCAACCAGTTGATGATCTCGCGCGCATTGCTTGGTTTTGGCTTTGGGGGAGAATGGGCTGCTGGTGCAGTCCTGATGGGCGAAACGATTCGCGCGGAGTACCGTGGGCGTGCGGTGGGTTCGGTACAGTCTGCATGGGCTTTAGGTTGGGGCGCAGCGGTATTGTTGCAGGCGATCATGTTTACTCTACTGCCTCCGGACTTGGCTTGGCGCGCGATGTTTGTTGCCGGCTTTCTCCCGGCGTTACTCCTTCTGTATATTCGTCGGAACGTTGAAGAACCAGAGATTGCCCAGGCAGCTCGCGAAGTGTTGGCCAAAAAAGGCCAAGCACCTTCCATTTTGGAAATATTCAAACCTGGGTTATTGAAAACCACGGTCTGGGCCTCTTTGTTGACGATGGGTGCGCAGGGCGGTTACTACGCGATTACGACTTGGGTGCCAACCTTTCTCAAGACCGAGCGGCATTTAACCGTAGTGGGTTCCACCGGGTATTTGGCGTTTCTAATTGTTGGCAGTTTCGTTGGCTATCTCTTTGGCGCATGGATGGCCGATCGGTTCGGTCGAAGAAAACTCTTTATGACTTTTTCCATCGGTGCGATTGTTTTGGTGCTGTGCTACACGCAGTTCGAGATTACAAATGAAATGATGATGTGGTTGGGGTTCCCGTTGGGCTTTTTTGCTAGCGGATACTTTTCCGGCATGGGCGCTTTTTTAACCGAGCTGTTTCCGACTCGCTTGCGTGGGTCTGGTCAAGGTTTTTGTTATAACTTCGGCCGCGGCATTGGCGCCTTGTTTCCCGCGTTAGTAGGGTATTTTTCCAATCAGTACGGATTATCAATGGCGATTGCGATTTTTGCGGTGATTGCCTACGGCTTGTTTTTTGTAGCTGCCGTCGTATTGCCGGAAACTCGTGGAAGAGAGTTGCGGGCGGATTAATTGGCTTGTTCTGAAATTCCGTTTTGCCCTGGACCGCCCGATCATCAAGGCGGTCCTTTACCATTTATCGTGCCGTATGGTGCAGTCGATACCCATGCCCATGTTATCAATCTAGAGAGTCTCGTTCCGAATCGCTCCTACACATCACCTGCGGCGACGGAAGAGCAGTATTTGCGCATGCTTGACGAGGTGGGGATGACCTACGGAGTGCTCGTGCAAGTCAGTGTGAACGGGCAGGACAACGAGCCCATGCTGAAGGTGCTGGCCAAGTACCCAAATCGTTTGCGTGGTGTGGCAGTTCCCTTGCTTAGTCAAGCGGATTCGTACTATCAGGACATGCGTGATCGAGGCGTTGTCGGCATTCGCGTGAACGTGATGTTTTCCGGTGGGGGCTTGGATTTATCCAACCTCGAAGAGTGCGATGCCTTGGCGCGAGATTGGGGATGGCATATTCAGTTTTTATTGAACGCGAATGACCTGCCGGTACTGATGCCCCGAATGCAGAGCTTGCGATCCACTCTGGTGATCGACCATATGGGCTATCTCAGAACGGATGTGGGTTTGCTGTCTGCCGGGTTTCTAGCCCTATTGGATCTGGTGCAAGAAAGGGCCTGGGTTAAGGTGTCGGGCGCATATCGGTTGACGGATCAACCCCCGCCCTACATCGATACTGTGCCTTATGCCCAAGCGTTAATTGGGGCTGCTCCTAATCGCTGCATTTGGGGGTCCGATTGGCCGCATGTTGCGAACTGGGGCATCATGCCAACCGTTGCCCAAATGCTGGAGTGTTTGGCTTTGTACGCGTCCGAGGAGGGTCAACGCAATGCCATCATGCGCGATAACCCAAAAACCTTGTATGGGTTTGGTGATTAGTGTTTTTTGAGGCGTTGAAGTTTGCTTAATTTTCACAATGTGAAAAGGTATTTCCCCTCGTAAAATGCACTGCAGCATTTTCTCGATTATGGCGTTCCAATGCATGGTTTTATATTTCACTATATAAAAAACGTTATTTAAGTTATTGAATTTAAATAATTATTTTGTATTAAATTTTTTTTAAATAGACCTTGTTTCCTTTTGATAAATCCCTACACTCTTATATAAGACATAAGACATCATTGTCCAATCAATTTTGGTGAATTGTTTAACTTAGGGAGAAGAACATGAGTAGTCGTAAAGAACAAATTGCAGCAATCCAAAAGGACTGGGATACCAATCCAAGATGGGAAGGTATTACACGTGGTTATACCGCTGAGGATGTTGTTCGCCTTCGCGGTTCATTGAATATTGAGCACACTTTGGCCAAGACTGGAGCTGAAAAGCTTTGGAATCAGGTGAACAACGAAGCCTATGTCAACTGCTTGGGGGCATTGACTGGCGGTCAAGCCATGCAGCAAGTTAAAGCAGGCATCAAGGCGATCTACTTATCCGGTTGGCAGGTTGCTGCCGATGGTAATTCCTACGCTTCGATGTACCCCGATCAATCTTTGTATCCAGTTGATTCGGTTCCTAAGATGGTTGAGAGAATCAACAATTCCTTTGAGCGCGCAGACCAGATCCAGTGGGCCAAGGGAATCAATCCTGGCGACGCCGGCTACATTGATTACTATGCTCCGATCGTGGCCGATGCCGAAGCCGGTTTTGGCGGCGTGTTAAATGCGTTTGAACTTAGCAAAGCCTTGATCAAACAAGGGGCGGCAGGAGTTCACTTTGAGGATCAATTGTCATCCGTGAAGAAGTGCGGCCACTTGGGTGGTAAGGTTTTGTTGCCGACAGCCGAGTCAGTTCAGAAATTGATTTCTGCACGCTTGGCTGCAGACGTCATGGGTACCCCAACCATCATTTTGGCGCGTACCGATGCCGAGGCTGCCGATTTGTTGACTTCCGATTACGACGAAAACGACAAGCCATTCCTCACGGGTGAGCGCACCCCAGAAGGTTTTTACAAAACCCGCAAAGGGTTGGGTCAGGCTATTTCGCGCGGTTTGGCCTATGCTGCCTACGCTGATATGGTTTGGTGTGAAACTGGCACGCCAGATTTGGATTTTGCTAGAGAATTTGCGGAAGCGATTCGCTCGAAGTTCCCAGGCAAGATGCTTGCGTACAACTGTTCGCCTTCGTTCAACTGGAAGAAGAACTTGGATGATGCGACGATTGCGAAGTTCCAGCGCGAGTTGGGTGCAATGGGTTACAAGTATCAATTCATTACGCTCGCCGGCATCCACTCAATGTGGTACAACATGTTCGACTTGGCTCAAGACTACTCCAAGCGCGGCATGACTGCCTATGTTGAAAAAGTTCAAGAGCCAGAATTTGCTGCGCGCGAACGCGGATACACATTCGTCTCGCATCAGCAAGAGGTTGGTACTGGATACTTTGATGACGTCACCACCGTGATTCAGGGTGGGAAGTCATCCGTAACGGCACTGACAGGCTCAACAGAGGAAGAGCAGTTCCACTAAATCGAATCCCTAAGTAGTTGCATTACCTCGGCGTCTAGGTTTCCCCACAAGGGTGACTTAGATGCCGTTTTCGTTTACATTTAAAGCATGGCAAATTGCATACTGTGTGAAGAGGGCGCTCGTTACGAAGACGGAATATTAGTGTGGCGTGGCGATGACTGTCGGGTCGTGCTAGTGCATGACATGAATCTGCCGGGCTTTTCCCGGATTATCTGGAACCGGCATTTCAAGGAAATGACTGAGTTGAGTTTTGTAGAGCGCGAATTGCTCATGACGATTGTCTTTGCGGTGGAAGGCGCCGTTCGCGAAGTAATGAAGCCAGACAAGGTGAATCTGGCATCCCTCGGAAACCAAGCACCGCATTTGCATTGGCATGTGGTTCCCCGTTTTCTAGACGATGCATTTTTTCCGGACTCGATTTGGTCAAATCGGGTCCGTGATACGGCTAACGATGTACTCGAGAGGCGCCGAACATTGGCGTTGGCATTGCCGGCGGCCATTCGTGCCGCCATTTCCCAACTGTATTAATGCTTGCGGATTTGCTGTTCAATCCGGTTTGATATTCCCGGCCTTGATCACGCGAGCCCATTTATCAATTTCCGATTTGATTTTCTGTGTTGTTTGCTCAGTTGAGTAGTAGTAGACGATATACCCCATTGAGAGCAGCTTTTCCTTCAATTCGGGTGACGCTAGGGCCTTGGAAATTTCGCTGTTGAGTTTTTGAACAATAGCGTTGGGTGTTCCCGCTGGCGCCAGGATAAATTGCAGGGTATCCCCTTCGAAATCCGTGATACCCGACTCGGCCAAGGTAGGTACATCTGGCAAGGCAGGAGATCGTACGTTGCTCGTTAATGCCAAGGCGATCAATTTGCCGCCTTTAACTTGCGGCACGGCTGGGGGAAGCGCTGAAAATCCAATGGGGACTTGGTCGCCAAGCACGGCTTGCAAGGCAGGCCCACCACCGTTGTAGGGGATATGCTTTATGTCCAGATTGGCTCTCAGTTTAAGGAGTTCGGCACTTAGATGTGGACCCGTTCCACCTCCGGGGGAGGCATAGTCAAATTTTCCAGGATTGGCTTTTACCAAACTTAAAAATTCCTTGATATCTTTGGCGGCAAATCCGGGATTCACGACCACGACATTGGGCGAACTTACTGGCAGGGCAATCGGAGCAAAATCCTTGGTTGCATCAAAACCCGGATTGGAATACAAGGATGGGTTGATCACAAAGGCGCTACTGACCAGCAACAGGGTGTACCCATCGGGTGGGGATTTGGCTACTTGTTGAATGCCGATATTTGATCCAGCCCCGGGTTTATTTTCGATGAAAAACGGTTTGCCAAGATTCTCGCTTAATTTCTGAACGAGTAGCCGTCCGATAATGTCGGAAGGGCCACCTGGCGCAAACGGAATCACAACCTTGATGGGTTTATTCGGATATTCTTGGGCGTAAGGCGTTTTAGAAAACCAAACCGCTTGAACACAAATTGATACGAGAAATATCAATTTGTAAAGATTGCGTGAGTGCATCTCGCCTCCTGTTTGTATTTAAGCTTTTGATTGATAATATAAGAACCAGAGCTAACCGGCAAAGAGTTAGTAAGATTTCAAACCATCAAGGAGATAAATGAGGATTACCGAGATACGCGAGATCAGCGTGCCGCTGCGTTCGACGCTAAGAAATTCCGTTTTTGATTTCAGCGAAATGACCACATCCGTGGTAGCAGTAATTACCGATGTCATTCGGGATGGCAAGCCGATCATTGGATATTCGTTTAACTCGACCGGACGCTATGCCTGTGGAGAGCAGATGCGTTCGCGACTAATTCCCCGCATCTTGGAGGCCGATCCTGAATTGCTGCTTGATGAGACCGGAAATAATTTGGACCCAGAAAAAATTCTTGCGCGCATGATGATGCGTGAAAAACCCGGGGGGCATACAGAGCGGTCTGTGCCGATCGGCACAATTGAGGTGGCGGTATGGGATGCCGTTGCGAAAATCGAGGACAAGCCTTTGCATATTGTTTTGGCCGAGCGATTTAATGATGGCGTGGTGCAAACGAAAATTCCTTGCTATGTTGGCGGTGGTTGGTATGCGCCAGGCAAAGGAATTTCTGAGTTGCAGGCAGAGATCCAGTCTCGTCTAGATGAGGGATATACCATCATGAAGGTGAAGGTGGGCGGGGCTCCTTTGTCCGAGGATTTAGCAAGGCTGGATGCGGCGATCGACATCATTGGCAGTGCAAGCAATCTTGCGGTGGACGCCAATGCGGCCTGGAATCGGGATGGCGCCCTGTTATATGCCAAGGCGCTTGCTCCTTATGGATTGCGGTGGATGGAAGAGCCGACCGATCCGCTGGACTATGCGTTGCTCGAAGAGTTGACGGGCTTTTATGAAGCGCCAATTGCTACCGGTGAAAATTTATTCTCTACTCAAGACATCAATAATTTATTGCAATTCGGAGGTCTGCGTTCCGATCGGGATATCGTGCAAATCGATGTTCCCCAGTCGTATGGAATTACCCAATTTTCACGGACCCTGAAATTGATGCAGGAGCGTGGTTGGGGGCGCCACTCGGTATTTCCCCACGGTGGCAATCAAATGACTTTGGCAATTGTTGCGGGTTTTGGACTTGGCGGCTGCGAGGCATACCCAGGAGTATTTGGTGTGTTTGCAGGATTTGCCGATGATGCACAAGTTGACGGGGGGATGATTACATTGTCCGATCGTCCGGGTATCGGTTTTGAAGGGCAAAAGGAATTGTGTGCAGTGATGCAGTCGATGATCTAAAAGGTCGCATTACCTGTGCTGATGGTTCTCAAAACCGCATCATTTGCCAAATTTATACTCGAGCTAGTAGGACGAATTTAAAATTCTACTGGCAAAAGCATCGCCGGTTTCCTTGCAACCCAAAGTTCCGCCAATATCCTTGGTCGCTTCTTTAGCAAGGATTGCCTCGGTAGCAGCACGATCGATCGCTGCAGCTGCCTTTGCATAATTGGGTATGTCTGATCTTCGGGCATACCAATCGAGTAAAAGGCCCGATGAGAGGATCAGTGAGAACGGGTTGGCAATATTTTTGCCGGCAATGTCGGGCGCGGAACCGTGCGCAGCCTGAGCCATGGCATTGCTCTTTCCGGCGTTGACTGAGGCGGCCAAGCCAAGGCTGCCAGAAAGTTCGGCAGTGAGGTCGGAGAGGATATCCCCAAACATGTTGGTGGTTACAATGACGTCGAAACGTTCCGGCGCACGGACCACGTGAGCCATCATGGCATCAACAATGAAGTCGTCAATCGCGACATCTGGAAACTCCTTGCCGATCTGATGGCAGATATCAATGAACATGCCATCGGCAATTTTGAGCACATTGGCCTTGTGAACGATGCTGACGTGTTTTTTTCTACCTTGGGCCAATTCAAAGGCGGCGCGCGCGATGCGCTCACAGCACTGGCGGGTAACCCTTCGCAATGAGATTGCAACATCCGGTGTCACCAAGATTTCACCATTACCCTGCTCCATATTTCGATCGGCGTAAAAGCCTTCCGTGTTCTCACGCACGACAATCAAATCAAAATCGTTTACCCGCGAAGCAAGCCCAGGATACGTTTTTGCCGGACGGATGTTGGCGTACAGGTCCAGTGATTTTCTAAAAAATTTGGATGGATTAATTTCGCCTTTTGATTCATCCTTAAAATCGTAGGTCGACATTGGCCCAAGGATGAGGCCATCGGCCGCCTTGACTTTTTCAAGCAGGGCATCGGTGACGGTTGCGCCATGAAGTTTTAGACTGTCATGTCCTGCGATGTCGTCTTCCAATACAAGTCCGAGATTAAATTTGCTATCAACCGCCTGCATGACTTTCTTGCTTGCAGTGGTAATTTCAGGTCCGATTCCGTCTCCGGGGATAACAACAATCTTCATTTCTTTGCTTTCGGTTGGTATTTATTCGATTTTAATGGCTGAGGCTTTAATGACGTTTTTCCAGGTCTTCAGTTCATCCGCAAGGAGTTTTTGAACCTCAATAGGAGAGAGGTTGTAGGGTTGCGCGCCTTCCTTGCTCAGTCTTGTTTTCAGGGGGTCTTTGGTCGAGGCGTAATTGATTTGCTCATTGAGTTTTTTGACGATGACTTCGGGAGTGCCTGCCGGTGCAACCACGCCCCACCAAGTGCCGATATTAAAACCGGAAATGCCCGATTCAGCAACGGTGGGAACCTTAGGGAAGAGGGGGGAACGCTTATCGCTGGTCATGGCAATCAGACTCACTCGATCTGTTTCGACGTATTGCAAGATCGTCGGGATTGTTGCAAAAAATATCTGCACTCTTCCGGCAAGCAAATCAATGGTAGCCGGACCGCTTCCCTTGTAGGGTATGTGCGTTAGTTTGATACCCGTTTTTTGTTTGAATAATTCTCCGGCCAGATGGTTGATGCTGCCTTGTCCTGCGGAGCAGTAGTTCAGCCCATCTGGTGATTGGTTTGCATATTGAATCAATTCGGAAATGGTTTTAATTCCCAGAGATTTATTGGCAACCACCATCAGGGGGCCTTTGCCAATCATCGCGATCGGAGCAAAGTCTTTTTCAATGTCGTAGCTTAGATTGGTTTCGGTAGCCGCATGCGTCACGAAGGTTGAGGTGACAAATAGCAAGGTATAGCCATCGGGTTCGGATTTGGACGTTACGGTTGCGCCGATCGCACCGCCACCGCCACCCTTATTGTCGATAATCACTGTTTGGCCAAGGCGCTCGCTGAGCGTTTTTGCCAGATCTCGGGCAATACTATCGGTCCCTCCGCCGGGAGCAAAAGGAACGATTAGGGTGATGGGTCGTTGCGGGTAGTCGGCAGCGTGAGCCCATCCGCAGCAAAGGCAGGCGATGGCCAGAAAAATATTTCGCATGTTCTGATTTAGTAGGTTGATTGACATGTGAAAGATTGGGTAGGCGGTGTTATGTGCTCTGTTGAATGCTCGGATCGAACTTGCCATCGATGAGGACAAACAGTACCCTACAAGGCTTGTCGGATCGGTTGGCCCAGGCATGATTCGTGCCGCGCTCAACCAAGAAATCGCCTTGCTTCATGAGGCGCTCCTCTTCGTCAAGCACAAGGTAAATTTCGCCCTCCAGTATCAATGCGTAGTCGACGGTTTCCGTTCGATGCATCAGTGGATGACCACCCTCCTTAAACGTAGAGGCCTTTTCAGTGCCAAGGGCACCAAAGGCGGTTTTGGCATCTGCCGCGTGAAGGTTCTTGGTCCAGTCACCTTCGGGTCCAAACTCAATAATGCGAACTACCGATCCATTTTTTTCCGGAATTAGTTGCAACGGCCTTGATGTCGGGTCTGGGTTGTTGTTGATCTTCGCAGGGGATTCATCGATCATCCACAAATTGGTTAGATAGTAGCCAACCCGCTTTGGATTGGTGTGAATCGAGGGTGCCATGCCGTCATGGGTAAAAATCGCTTTCCCCTGTTCGTTATGGCCTGTGACCAATCTGCGGATTTCACCTTTTTTTTTCTCCATTGCCTGCTCCTTTTTTAGTTTAGTTTTTGTAATGCGTGAATGTATTTTTCCGGATTCAGTTGCCCGCCTTCGCGAGAGGCTTCCCAAAGCACTTGTCCAAGGCACTCCATGATTTGATGTTGAGCTTCGTGTTCCGAATCCAGTTTTTTCGTCAACTTGCTGGCAATACTCCGGATGCCGGGTGGTTGATCGATTGAAATCTGCTCGCTGATCGAAAGGTGCATGGATAAATGGAGAAAGGGATTGGTTTGGCCTTGCTCGGGGGTGAAGTCTTGTTGCAATGCCTTCTCACCATCCTGCAAAAGCAAGTGGTATTCGGGGTGCTGTTCAATCCACTGCTTTGCAAGTGTTTCCAGCGGCGTCAGGATGCCGCCTTGATTGTTTTTTTTCCACGTATCGCAGAAGAAACGCCGCACTTCTTCACGGCTGGGGTTAAATATTGCCACGGATTTTTCCTTTGCTAGTTTTATGTCGATAGCCGCACAAAGGTTCTACGATGCATTGAGCGCAATCAGGAGTGCGGGCCTTGCAGGTGTATCTACCATGCAGAATCAGCCAGTGATGCGCATCCTGCAAAAATTCGGTCGGGACCCTTTTCAGCAACTGCCGCTCGACCTCATTGACATCCTTACCGGGTGCGAGACCCGTTCGGTTGGATACACGGAAGATGTGGGTATCAACGGCAATGGTCGGTTCGCCAAATGCGGTATTTAAAATGACGTTCGCAGTTTTTCTGCCGACTCCCGGTAATGCCTCAAGTTCTTCGCGTGTGCGCGGTACAGTTGAGTGGTGTTTGTTTACCAGGATGCGGCAAGCTTCCTGAAGGTGTTTTCCTTTGGTTCGATAAAGGCCGATATGCTGAATATAAGGACGAATACCCTCTTCTCCAAGTTTCAAGAATTCAGAAGGGGTGCGGGCAATTTTGAATAGTGAACGCGTGCCTTTGTTAACGGATACATCGGTTGCTTGTGCAGAAAGCAGTACTGCAACCAGCAACTCAAAAGGCGAACTGTACTCAAGTTCGGTTTCGGGCGACGGGTTGTTTGCTTTTAGTTGGCTAAAGAATGTGTGACGTTGCTCAGAATTCATGAAGAGGATTTTTGTTTTTGGGCTCTTGCCATGGCGGCAGCAATAATGGCGCGTTTTCTTTCGAGTTCAGCGTGTTCCGTATTTGAAGTGGGGTGGGTTTCATTTAAAGCCGCCAATTTCGCAACCGCTTTTTTAGCTAGGCGTTCGTTATTATCCTGCTCTTCACGTTTTAGGCGCTTTTCTCTGGAATGGTAGCGCTGCCTCGCTTCATTTGCCAAGTCCTCAGACCAGGCATTCCAGCCAGTTTTATTTTCCGTTACATTCACCATGGAGATGCAGTCAACCGGGCAAGGTGGCACGCAAAGATCGCATCCCGTACACCAATTGGGAAGGACAATATGCATTTGTTTTGAGGCTCCGACAATGGCATCCACCGGACAGGCTTGAATGCAAAGGGTGCAGCCGATGCAGGCCTTGGGATCGATTAGCGCAACGGGACGGGGCCGTTCTTCGCCGCACTCAGGATCAATTGTGTTGATGTTTGCTAGTTTGCTGGCGGGTGCAAGTATTGCAGCAAGCCTGGCAATGCCTTCATTACCGCCTGGTGGACAGCGATTGGGTTTTACCCCATCTCTGGCCATTGCCTCAGCGTAGCCTCTGCAATCGGGGTAGCCACACTTAGTGCATTGGGTTTGGGGAAGGGCGTTTTCCAGGCAACTGATGAGTTCAGTTAGTTTGGTTGCCTGGTTCATCCGAATTTGGATTGCAAAGTCTAAAGTGCTTCAATTACTGATTGATGAACAATATGCTTAAGCTGGCTTTTTTGATTCCAACTTGGGGCGTCTTGCCTTGGAGACTTTGCGAACTTCCTGGTGGTCACGGATAAAGGATTTCAATTTTGGATAGACCTTTTCACGCCAACGTCTTCCAGCAAAGATGCCATAGTGACCGGCCCCCGCAACTTCGTAGTGATCCTTGTGCTCAGTGGGGATGTTTTTGCAAAGTTTATGGGCGGAACGCGTTTGACCGCTACCAGAAATATCATCCAACTCGCCTTCAATCGTCAACAAAGCAGTCTTTTGAATATCCTCGGGCTTTACCAATTCTCCAGCAACTTTCCAAGTTCCATTGGGTAATGCAAATTCCTGGAACACGGTCTTAATGGTGTCTAGGTAGTACTTTGCATCCATGTCCAGAACCGCGTTGTATTCGTCGTAAAACTGGATGTGGGCCTTGGCATCCTCCTCGTCACCGCGGACAAGGTTTTGGAAATAATCCCAATGGGATTGCAAATGGTTTTGCGGATTCATCGCGATAAATCCGGTGTGTTGCAAAAAGCCTGGGTATACACGGCGACCAGCGCCTACATGAGGAGGCGGCACTTTATAAATCACATGGCTTTCAAACCAATCATAGGATTTTTGGTCAGCCAGGGAATTGACGGCGGTGGGCGATTTGCGCGCATCGATTGGCCCACCCATCATGATCATGGAAGCAGGTGTTGCTTCTCCACGAGAAGCCATCAAGGAGACTGCGCCTAATGTTGGAACAGTCGGCTGACAAACGGAAATCACGTGAAGATTTTCAGCGCCAATGGTGCGAATAAAGTCTTGAATGTAATGGACATAATCGTCCAAACCAAACTCACCGTCAGCTAAAGGTACCGTGCGGGCATCAAGCCAGTCGGTGATGTAGACCTTGTGTTCTTGCAGCAAAGTTCGAACGGTATCTCGTAGTAAAGTCGAATGGTGACCTGAAAGTGGAGCCACCAATAAAACTACGGGATCATCCTTGAGTTTTTTAATGACTTCAACATCGTCCGAGAAACGTTTAAAGCGGATGAGATTGCAAAACGGTTTGCTCAAGGTCAGTTGTTCATGGATAGCCACTTCCCGACCATGTGCTTGAACGGATCGGATGCGAAATTCTGGTTTCTTGTAATCTTTACCTAAGCGGTAAAGCAGCTCATAGCTTGCAGCCAAGCGCTCGGAACCCGGTACTTTAGACATTGGGTTGGAAACGTTGATAAAGGACTCCGACGCAGCCCGAGCCCAAGAGCTTAAGGGTTGCAGCAAAGCTTTTTGAAATTCGTAAAGTTGATAGAGCATGGTACCTCCTAAAGACCAGTGTAATCCCTTGTCAAGCCAGCACTCGGGCAATTGCTTTGGCTACCTTGTCAATATTTTTGGTATTGAGGGCAGCAACGCATATACGACCAGTCGATAAGGCATAAATCCCATCTTCTTTTTGTAGGCGTTCTACTTGTTCAACAGTTAAGCCAGAATACGAAAACATACCGCGTTGGGCTTGAATGAAAGAAAAATCTTGCTGAACACCTGCGGCTGCCAACTTGGCAACCAAATCATGGCGCATCGCCTTAATGCGATCGCGCATCTGCGCCAACTCATCTTCCCAAAGTTTGCGCAGTTCCGGGGAATTTAATACCGCAGCAACGATTGCGCCACCATGGGTTGGCGGATTGGAATAGTTGGTACGAATCACGCGTTTTAATTGCGACAGGACACGATTGGATTCATCGCGATTTTGCGTCACGATTGACAGGGCGCCAACGCGTTCACCGTAAAGGGAAAACGATTTGGAGAAAGAGCTGGATACGAAAAACGATAAGCCGGAATCAGAGAATAAGCGTACGGCCAAACCGTCCTGTTCAATACCCTCGGCAAAACCTTGGTAAGCCATATCCAGGAAGGGAATGAGATCGCGTGCCTTGCAGATTTCAACCACTTGCTGCCATTGTTCTTTGTTCAGGTCTGCACCGGTGGGATTGTGACAGCAGGCATGCAATATTACGGCTGTGCGTTTTGGAAGGGATTCTAACGACTTCACCATGCCGGCAAAATCAACGCCGCGGGTTTTCCCGTCAAAATAGGTGTATTCCAACACTTGAAAATTTGCCGACTCAAAAATGCCGCGGTGATTTTCCCAGGTGGGACTACTAATGGCCGCTGGAACATTCGGTTCAAGGCGTTTAATAAAGTCGGCTCCCACGCGCAGTGCGCCGGTACCGCCAAGGCACTCTGCAGTGACTACGCGACCATCCTTGATTAAGGCTGAATCGGCACCAAACAGCAGGTTTTGGACGCTGGAGTTATAGGGGGTTGGGCCATCTATAGGGATATAGCTGCGGGGCGATTCCTTAGCCACGATTTCACGCTCAGCTTGAATCACCGCTTTGAGTAATGGCACTTTGCCTGCATCGGTGTAATACACGCCCACACCGAGGTTTACCTTATCGGGGCGTTGGTCGGCTACATACGCTTCGGTAAGGCCAAAAATAGGATCTTTAGGGGCAAGTTGGACTGAGGCAAACAGAGTCATCGGGATTGGAAAAGTGATTAAAAGTGGTTTTGAGGGTCAGATTTCAAATTTTGCTTAATTTTGGCTAATTGAACGGTTTTTAGGCTGGATTCAACTATCTTTGAATAAAAACGGCAAAATCACTGCTTAAGTGAAATTCGCTGTGAATTTACTCACAGGTGAAATGATATCCGAGATGCCCCCTAAAAACCCAAAAACGTCGACCGCGACTCCCTCCAAAAACAGGAATAAAAGTCCGGTTGCCCCTGCACCCCTGATTGTCACAGGGTCAATGGGGGAGGATGGGCATGAGGGTGATCCTGCGAAGTTCATCAGCTTTCCGGATTCTCCTTATCAGTTGTATCAACCGTTTCCCCCTGCAGGAGATCAGCCTCAGGCAATTGAGGGGCTTGTTTCAGGTATTCAGGACGGTTTGTCCTATCAAACCCTTCTTGGCGTTACCGGCTCCGGCAAGACTTTTACGATGGCGAATGTCATTGCGAGGATGGGACGACCGGCCATTGTGTTTGCGCCGAATAAGACTTTGGCTGCTCAACTGTATAGCGAATTTCGGGAGTTTTTCCCACGCAATGCAGTGGAATACTTTGTCAGCTACTACGATTATTACCAGCCTGAGGCATATGTTCCCCAGCGGGATTTGTTTATTGAGAAGGACTCTTCAATAAACGAACATATTGAGCAGATGCGATTGTCTGCAACGAAAAGTTTGCTTGAAAGGCGCGATGTCATTATTGTGGCAACCGTATCCGCAATCTATGGCATTGGCAATCCAGGCGATTACCACAGCATGGTGATGACATTGCGACCGGGCGACAAGATGAGTCAGAGGGAAATTTTGTTGCGACTGATTTCGATGCAATACGAGCGTAATGAATTGGATTTTCATCGCGGGGTGTTTCGTGTGCGTGGCGATACGATCGATATTTTTCCTGCCGAACATAATGAGCTGGCTGTACGCGTTGAATTATTTGATGATGCGGTGGAGAGCCTTCAGTTTTTCGATCCGTTGACTGGTCGCATCAAGCAAAAGATTCCTCGCTTTACGGTTTACCCAAGCTCGCATTACGTCACACCGCGCGAGACGGTTTTAAAAGCGATTGAAACCATTAAAGTGGAGTTGCGGGATCGACTCGATGAATTTGTGAAGGACGGTAAATTGGTCGAAGCTCAACGTCTTGAGCAGCGCACACGCTTTGATTTAGAAATGCTCAATGAGTTGGGATTTTGCAAGGGCATCGAAAATTATTCGCGCCACCTCTCCGGCGCTATGCCAGGAGAGGCGCCCCCAACGCTTGTGGATTACCTACCTCAGGATGCCCTCATGTTTCTCGATGAGAGCCACGTGTTGATCGGTCAACTCAACGCGATGTACAACGGTGACAAATCGCGCAAACACACCCTGGTGGAGTTTGGTTTTCGTCTGCCTTCCGCGATGGATAACCGCCCCCTCAAGTTTTCTGAATTTGAAACGAAGATGCGTCAGGCGATTTTCGTTTCTGCCACCCCGGCGGATTATGAAAATACCCATACAGGTCAAGTCGTAGAGCAGGTCGCTAGACCTACCGGATTGGTCGATCCGGAAATCGAAGTATTGCCAGCGAGTTCTCAAGTTGATGATCTGCTTGGTCAGATTGACCTTCGTGTAAAAGTCGGTGAGCGTGTACTCGTAACCGTCTTAACGAAAAGGATGGCTGAGCAGTTAACGGACTATCTTTCGGATAACGGAGTGAAGGTACGCTACGTACATTCCGATATCGATACGGTTGAACGGGTTGAGATTATTCGCGATTTGCGCTTAGGCGCATTCGATGTCTTGGTTGGCATTAACTTGTTGCGCGAGGGTTTGGATATTCCCGAGGTCTCGCTGGTGGCCATTTTGGATGCGGATAAGGAGGGCTTTTTGCGCTCAGAGCGCAGCTTGATTCAAACCATTGGGCGCGCCGCCCGTAACGTGCACGGTAAGGCAATTTTGTATGCTGACCGCATTACCGATTCAATGCGTCGCGCTATGGGTGAGACCCAACGTCGTCGCGATAAGCAGATCGCGTTTAATAAAATAAATGGAATCGAACCCAGGGGCGTTACCAAACGCATTAAGGACATCATTGATGGTGTTTATGACGTCAAGGAAAAGCGTTCCGAATTGGAAGTGGCTCAGGAAAAAGCGCATTACGAAAGTTTGAGCGAAAGGGATTTGGCCGGGGAAATCAAGCGGCTTGAGAAGCAAATGAATGCCGAAGCGAAGAATTTGGAGTTTGAGAAGGCAGCAGCGACCCGGGATCGACTGTCCAAGGTTAAGGAAATGGCTTTTGGGGCGCTTCCTCACGATTCCACCTAATTTTTTGGGATAATTGTTGATCTTGATACTGGGATATCTGGTATACTTGAGTGAAATTGTCGGGTATTATCCAATTGACCAATTGACCAATTGACCATTTGACCATTTGCTGTCCATAACAATCCATTATCAAGGTGCCATATGAGACTTACCACTAAAGGCCGTTTTGCAGTAACTGCAATGATTGATTTAGCGCTGCGTGAATCGCACGGGCCGGTTACGTTGGCGGGAATCAGCCAACGGCAAAAAATTTCCCTGTCGTATCTAGAGCAGTTATTCGGCAAACTGAGGCGATTTAGCATTGTCGACAGTACAAGGGGGCCAGGAGGCGGCTATACGCTTGCCCGCAAGTCCGATGCGATCAGTGTGGCCGACATCATTGTGGCTGTTGATGAACCTTTGGATGCTACCCAATGCGGTGGTCTTGGGAATTGCCTGAGCGACGATGAGTCGAATGGCCATTGCATGACACATGATTTATGGACCAATTTGAATTCTAGGATGGTTGAGTACCTTAGCTCCGTTTCTTTGCGCGATTTGGTTTTGCAACAAGAAAGTCGTGGAGTGGTTATTCAGGATCTGCGTGAGAAGAAGATTAAGGTGGAGGGTCTCAAACAGGATAAAACGGTTATTGCCACCGTTGCAAAAAAAGAAATTGTTCCAAAACCCCACTTGGTGAATTCCGTATTTAACTTAGCCAGGTAAAACCGAGTTCCCATTCAAATTATTTGACAAGCACTGCCATGAACGCACCAGAAAATTTCCCATCCCAACCAGTGCCGATGTTTAGCCCGAAGCATTTTCCTGTTTACATGGATTATTCGGCTACAACGCCTATTGATCCACGCGTCGTCGACAAAATGCTGCCGTATTTGCGTGAACAATTCGGCAATGCTGCATCGCGTAGCCATGCATATGGATGGGCTGCAGAAGAGGCGGTCGAGGAAGCTCGTGTTGAGGTGGCGAAGCTGGTTCATGCCGACCCTCGGGAAATTGTTTGGACTAGCGGCGCTACCGAAAGCATCAACTTGGCTTTAAAAGGTGCGGCCCATTTCTACAAAGATAAGGGCAAGCACATCATCACTGTGAAAACCGAGCATAAGGCAACGCTTGATACTTGTCGTGAACTGGAGCGCGAAGGGTATGAAGTAACTTATCTTGATGTGCTGGATAACGGACTGATTGATTTTTCAGTACTGGAGGCCGCCATTCGCCCCGATACAATTTTGGTTTCCGTGATGTTTGTGAACAATGAAATCGGTGTGATTCAGGATATTGCTCGGATTGGAGAGTTGTGTCGTTCACGCGGCATTATTTTTCATGTCGATTCCGCTCAGGCCACCGGAAAAGTCGAGATTGATTTGGAAAAGCTGAAAGTGGATTTGATGAGCTTTTCCGCGCACAAGACTTATGGCCCAAAGGGCGTAGGTGCACTGTATGTGCGTCGCAAGCCCCGGGTTCGGATTGAGGCTCAAATACATGGCGGGGGTCATGAGCGCGGTATGCGATCAGGGACTTTGGCGGTTCATCAAATTGTTGGTATGGGAGAAGCCTTCCGGCTTGCCCGTGAGGAAATGATTGAAGAGAACAGGCGCATAAGGCACTTGCGCGATCGCTTGTTGGCAGGCCTTCAGGACATTGAGGAGGTCTATGTCAATGGCGATATGGAGCAACGTGTTGCGCATAATCTGAATATCAGCTTTAACTATGTTGAGGGCGAGTCGATGTTGATGGCTCTAAAGGATTTGGCAATATCTTCCGGATCGGCTTGTACTTCGGCATCCTTGGAGCCATCCTATGTGTTGCGCGCCTTGGGTCGCAATGACGAATTGGCCCATAGCTCCATTCGTTTTACGATCGGGCGCTTTACCACCGAGGAGGAAGTTGATTTCACTATTGGGTTGGTAAAAAGCAAGATTGCCAAATTGCGTGAGTTGTCACCACTTTGGGAAATGTTTAAAGACGGCGTTGATTTGAACTCAATTCAATGGGCTGCGCACTAAGAGATTAAAGAGGAAATACCATGGCTTATAGCGATAAAGTAATTGACCATTATGAAAACCCCCGCAATGTGGGTTCGTTTTCGAAGACTGACGACCATGTTGGAACCGGTATGGTTGGAGCCCCAGCATGCGGTGATGTGATGAAGTTGCAAATCCGCGTGAATGAGCACGGCATCATTGAAGATGCTAAATTCAAGACGTATGGTTGTGGATCTGCGATTGCCTCCTCTTCATTGGTTACTGAATGGGTGAAGGGCAAGACGCTCGATCAGGCGCTGGAAATAAAAAACTCCCTTATTGCTGAAGAGTTGGCTTTGCCACCTGTAAAGATTCACTGCTCAATACTTGCCGAAGATGCGATTAAAGCGGCCGTTCAGGATTACAAAGAAAAACACTTAGCCAAATAAATTCGTTATGTCGATTACCTTAACTGAAAAAGCCGCTTTGCACGTCAACCGCAATTTAGAAAAACGCGGAAAAGGTTGCGGTCTACGCTTAGGCGTTCGCACAACTGGATGTTCTGGTTTGGCATATCAATTGGAATATGTTGATGAAGCCGCTCCCGAAGACCAAATGTTTGAATCAAACGGCATCAAAATTTATGTCGACCCAAAGAGCATGGCCTATTTAGATGGAACGCAATTGGATTTTGTGCGCGAAGGCTTAAATGAGGGATTCAAATTCTCCAATCCGAATGTAAAGGATGAGTGTGGTTGTGGCGAATCTTTCCGCGTCTGATAATTTCTTTGGTTTTTTTGGCATCAATCAGCAATTCAATATAGATCTTGCAGAATTGGATCGAGCCTACATGGCGATTCAAAAGGAGGTCCATCCTGATCGCCATGCACGAGGCAGCGATACCGAACAGCGCATTGCAATGCAAATGTCCACCTTTGCGAATACGGCATTTCAAACCCTTAAAAACCCGATTCAACGGGGACTTTATATCTGCCAGCTCCATGGGGTCGATGCGCGTTTAGAGAGCAATACAGCGATGCCCGCTGCATTCCTGTTGCAGCAAATGGCTTGGCGTGAAAATTTGGATGAGTATGCAGAGGATTTGCCTGCTTTGGAGTCTATGGCCGTGGATGTTGGTAGTGCCTACAAGGAAACAGTCAAAGAGGTTGCTCAGGCAATTGATCGGCTGGGGAATTATGAACGCGCTACCGAATTACTAAGGGGTTTATTATTCATCGATAAGTTTTCCGTGGAACTCGATGACGCTATCGAAGCCTTGATCTAACTAAATTCTTTTATGGCTTTATTGCAAATTTCCGAACCAGGCATGTCCCTTGCTCCGCATCAGCGGAGGATTGCAATTGGCATTGATCTTGGCACAACGAATTCTTTGGTTGCCTTGGTTCGAGATTCGATGCCTAAAGTGCTGGCCGATGCACAAGGGCGAGAGTTGTTGCCTTCGGTAATACGGTATCTGCCAAATGGCAGAACGCAGGCCGGGTTTGAGGCCCTTGAAAGCGTGGTAACCGATCCAAAAAATACAATTGTTTCGGTTAAGCGTTTCATGGGGCGAGGCTTGAACGACGTAGTGCATATTGAGAGCACTCCCTACGATTTTGTGGATGAGCCAGGAATGGTGAAATTGCGTACCATTGCCGGAGACAAGAGCCCGATCGAAGTTTCTGCTGAAATTTTGGCGCGTTTACGTCAGTTGGCTGAAGATTCAGTTGCCGATGAAATCGTCGGTGCCGTCATAACCGTACCCGCATACTTTGATGATGCGCAACGCCAGGCAACCAAGGATGCGGCGAGATTGGCTGGAATAGAGGTGCTGCGGCTGTTGAATGAGCCTACTGCTGCTGCGATAGCGTATGGACTGGATAACGCCTCAGAAGGCGTCTACGCGGTTTATGACCTTGGCGGAGGCACATTTGATATTTCGATATTGCGAATGAGCAAGGGTGTTTTCGAGGTTCTTTCCACCGGTGGAGATTCGGTTTTGGGTGGCGATGATTTTGACCATCGATTGTATTGTTGGGTAATTGAGCAGGCCAAGTTGCCGCCATTGTCTATCCGGGATCACCGTGCACTGTTGCTAGCTTGTAAAAATGCTAAGGAGCATTTAAGTCATAGTCCATTGGTAAGGGTGCATCAAGTTCTTGGTGATGGGGCTGTAGTCAATGTCGGCGTTAGCCAGGCGCAATTTTTTGAAATCACCCTGAATTTAGTTAATAAAACGTTGGCCTCAGTTCGCAAGGCAGTAAAAGATGCAGGGATGAAGGCCGAAGAGATTAAAGGCGTAGTGATGGTGGGGGGCGCCACCCGCATGCCCCACGTTCAACGTGCGGTAGGGGAGTTGTTTGGAACCAAGCCGCTGAATAACCTGAATCCCGATCAGGTGGTTGCACTAGGAGCTGCGATGCAGGCCGATTTGCTTGCGGGCAATCAGAGCAAGGGTAATGAATGGCTCCTGCTCGATGTGATTCCGCTTTCCCTTGGGATTGAAACTATGGGAGGATTGGTCGAAAAAATCATTCCAAGAAACACCCCAATCCCAGTTGCACGTGCCCAAGACTTCACCACATTCAAGGACGGACAGACTGCTCTGGCTTTGCATGTTGTTCAGGGAGAGCGCGAGTTGGTCCAGGATTGCCGTTCCCTTGGTAAGTTTGAGCTGCGAGGTATTCCCTCAATGGCTGCCGGTGCAGCCCGCATTCGCGTTACATTCCAGGTTGATGCCGATGGATTGCTGTCCGTTCGCGCAATTGAGCAAAGTTCGGGGGTTGCTGCTTCGATTGACATCAAGCCGTCCTATGGTCTAACGGATAGCGAAATCACACGCATGCTGCAGGATGGATTTGCTTCCGCACATGTTGATTTGCTTGCTCGGTCACTAAGGGAAGAGCAGGTCAGCGCCCAGCGTCTTCTAGATGCGGTACAAGTCGCGCTTGAAGCCGATCCATATTTGTTGAATGCTAATGAGCGCACAGCGATTGCCTTGGAAATGGGCGATTTGCAGAAATTGCTTGAGACGGAAACGGATAGTGCGGTATTGCGCAAGGCGGTAGACCATGCTGCCAAGGCAACCGATGACTTTGCGCAAAAACGGATGAATGCAAGTATTCAAAAAGCCCTTACAGGGAAAAAAGTAGCTGAAATTTAAGGGCTGATTAATGACACAAATTGTAATTTTGCCTCATAGTGAATACTGCCCTGAAGGTTCAGTGATCGAGGTGGTTCCGGGGACGAGTATTTGCGAGGCATTGCTGGAAAACAACATCGAGATTGAGCATGCATGCGATATGGTTTGCGCTTGCACAACTTGCCATGTCATTGTGCGCGAAGGCATCAATAGTCTGAATGAACCGGATGAAAATGAAGAGGATATGCTGGATCGTGCTTGGGGTTTAAGCCCACAATCTAGGTTGTCTTGCCAGGCAATTGTGGCTCGTGAGGATTTAGTGATTGAGATTCCCAAGTACTCAATTAATCACGCGAAAGAAAATCACTAAAACCTATCGCTGGGGTGTATTGATCTGAAATCTCAAATCACAAATAATATTGGTCTTCACTATTCTTTGTAAGTTAATCATGCCGTTGATTTGTGATATCAAATGGTTAACTGCTTGATGACGGCATCTAATTGAATAGCGGAAAGTTTGTCTTTGCAAAGATATTGCTTAAACCCTTTTAGGCAAATTGGATAGGAAGTGCTGTTTAATGGCTTGGGTAATGTTTTGACGACCATGCTTGCGACGCTCTAGTAGACCGACTTTTCGATATATTGTTTTGCCTGGCAATTCCTGAATTTGTAACTGCCGATCACTGGCCCATGCGATGTTTGCAAGCTTAGGAACAATTGAGTATCCAAGCCCTTGGCGAACTAATTCGATAATGGCTTCTACTGAGTTCAGCTCCATGCCTTCTTTAATCGTAAGTTTATTAACTCGAATGGTTTGGTTGACGAGATGGCCTGTCCAAGTATTTCGTTCAAATCGAATAAACGGAAGGCTATTTATCGCATTCTTATTGATGAATTTACCTTTTGCATGCGTACCAGGGTAAATCAAAATCATCGGCTCTGAGTAGAGCTCGGTCCATTGGACATTTTGTGGAAGAGTGTATGGGGATTCGGTAACAATTGCTGCATCAATATTGCTCTCGATCACTTGATCCAAGAAATTGCTGGATAGACCAGCAATAAGTTTAATTTCGAGCTCAGGATACCTTTGTTTAAGTTCATTAAGTGTTTTTCCAAAGGCTCCCATAAGCGTAGACACCAGCGCTCCTAAAATAATCGTGCCGCTTAATTCCGAATTGATGTTGGAACTTAAAGATTCATAGCGGGCAATAATTTCCTGTATGGGTTCAATTAGAGTCCGGCCTTGATTATTCAAAACCAACGACCGTTTTGTCCGGTCAAATAATTCAACCCCAATGTCACTTTCTAATTGTTGCAATTGATGGCCTGCAGCGGCAGCAGTTAGTCCAATCTCCCGAGCTGCTGCGGCAACACTTTTATGCCTAGTAATGGCAATAAAATTCTTGAGGATTCGAATACTGGGCATTTTTTAATAAAATATATTTTTATCTCGATGAAAATTATATTCGATTTATTTTTTATTATTTATAGATATAATTTCGCAAATGACTAGCGACACTCTAAAAGTAAAGGTATGGCGAGGTACTCATGAAGGAGAGTTTGTTGAGTATTTGGTGCCCAGAAATGCTAATCAGACCGTCTTGGACGTAGTGACCTATATTCAGAGAAAACTGGATCCTACCTTAAGCTATCGTTTTGCTTGTAGAGTGGGGATGTGTGGTTCTTGTGCAATGACGGTCAACGGAGTTGCACGATGGACTTGCCGAACCCATGTTTCAAAAATAGTGGTCGGTGATACCCTGGAAATTGCACCCCTCACTAATCTACCTGTCATTAAAGATCTTGCTACAGATATGCGCGAATTCTTTAATAAATGGCGTGGGGCGGTGGGGTTTTTCAAAGGCGATAAAACCCGTCATGATGATTTTGCGCTTGTTGAGCCAGACTCCAAAGAGAGGCGGCTTGCCAACGCCGGAATTGAATGCATAGGCTGCGGGGTTTGCTATGCATCGTGCGATGTCGTGTCGAGCAGGTCGGATTTTCTGGGTCCTGCTGCCTTAAATAGGGCATGGACGCTTGCAAACGATGTTCGGGATGTGCAACAAATGGAGCGTTTTGAGGCTGTAGCTGGAGACGCAGGCTGCCATGCTTGCCATACTCAAGGGTCTTGCACCGAATATTGCCCCAAACAAATAGAGCCAACCGGAAGCATTGCGGGTCTAAAGAGGTTGGTCGGCCGATTGTCCATTAAGGGAATTGGGCGGGGCAAATTATGAAATGGGAGGCTGAATCACAAAGAACCCAGCAGGCGAGGCTTTGGTATATCCAAAGAATTAGCGGCATGATTTTGGGTATCTGTGTCTTCATACATTTATTGATTATTTTTTATGCGATTCGTGGTGGATTGACTGCGGTAGAGATCCTGGGTAGAACACAGGGCAACTGGATGTTCGCCATTTTTTACGAGGTCTTTGTGCTAGCCTGTTTTGCCCATGCCCCTATTGGGGTGGCCAACATCCTCAGGGAGGTTTGTCCTACAAGCAGCGTGACTAAGATTTTTCCTGCGGCTTTGGCAATTTTGATTATATTTTTAGGAAGTACGGCAGTGTTTGGGGTATTTACTGGAGGAGTGGCGCCATGAAGTCCAGACCGCATTTAGATTTGCGTGCCAAAAAGCATCTTTCTTACTTTGCCTATTTGTGTCATCGCGTTTCTGGATTGTTATTGGCGTGTTTCATTCCGATTCATTTTTTCTTCTTGTCCCAAACGTTAAATGGGGTTGATGGACTGGATCGTTTTTTGCGTTTAACGGACTTTTGGGTTTTTAAGCTGGGAGAATGTGTTTTGGTAATGCTGTTGGCAATTCATCTGGGAGGGGGGGTACGTCTTCTGGTAATTGAATTTGGAGCATGGCGAGGTCTTCGTAAAAGTTGGATTGAAATTGTGATTATTTTTACTATTGCTTGCGGAATTTTATTTTTATTTTTAGCAAACTGATTGGATCATTATGCAGTTACAAACGAGTTTGGTGGAAGAGGCTTGCAAAAATCTGTACATTCAAGCTCTTAAGGTCCTGCCTGATGATATCAAGCAGGGGATTGCCCGATTAAATTCAGTGGAAACGGACTCTAGGGCTCAGGTGGTTTTGCAAACCATGGTTACTAATATTGCCGTTGCGGAGCGTGAAAATAATTTACTTTGTCAAGATACCGGTCTGCCGATTTACAACGTCAAAATTGGCCGTAATGTGCAGTTTGATGGCGTAGCTTTAAAAGATGCGATTCGCAAGGGTTGTGAGCGCGCTACCTTGGAGTACCCACTACGGTCGTCTGTAGTGCATCCCATAACCCGCAAAAATAACCATACTTCCTGTGGCATCGATATGCCAGCTATTCATATTGATTTTTGTGCAGATGCGGATTATGTAGAGATTGAGATGATTCCCAAGGGAAGCGGATCGGAAAACAATTCATTTTTGAAAATGGCTATTCCGGCCGAAGGTATCAATGGCGTAAAGGCCTTTGTGATAGAAAGTGTAGTCTCTGCCGGTGGAAAAACCTGTCCGCCAACGATCGTTGGCGTTGGTATTGGTGGAACTTCGGACCAATGCGTTGCCCTGGCTAAAAAGGCTGCCACCAGACCGCTTGGAAGCATATGCAGCGATCAAGAAGGTGCCAAGTTGGAGGTTGAGCTAAGTGCTGCGGTAAACAAATTAGGCATTGGCCCTCAAGGGCTGGGTGGTGATGCGACGGCATTTGCAGTACAGGTTGAATTGGCTGCAACGCATATCACTATGAATCCAGTGGCTGTGAATATGCAGTGCCATTCAGCCCGTCGTGCTCGTGCAATTTTTACGCCTGCGGGCGTGACCTACGGATTTTAGGAGTAGACGTGGCCCATTACTTTTTACCTACCCCAGTAAGTGAAGCGGATGTCCGTCGTTTGAGGATTAACGATACAGTGACATTGCAAAATACCCTGTTTGGTATTCGTGATGCTACTCAGATCCATATGTTTGATCGTGGTAGAAAAACCAAGTTCGATCTAAGTGGGCATGCAGTGATTCATACTGCTCCCAATGTGCGCAAGGTTCCGGTGAGCACAGAGTATCCCGTAGGGTATCAGCCGGTATGCATCGGCACGACTACTTCAGATCGGATGGAGCGGTTTACTCGACCGTTAATGCAACAAAATGGCGTTCGCATCATTGTTGGCAAGGGGGGAATGCGAGCGGATTCGATTGCGGCATTTCAGGAAATGGGGGGTGTATATCTTGCCATTATTGGCGGTACCGCCGCTCTTGAAACCACCTGGATAGAAAAGATTGAAGATGTGGATATGGACGATTTAAATCCTGAGTCACTGTGGCGGTTCAAGATTCGCGATTTTGGCCCACTTTTGGTTGCAATGGACAGCCATGGGGGCAGTATTTATGAAGATGTAAAGGAAGAGGTCGCTCGGAATAGGGTTGCAGTGTTAAAAAGTCTGGGTGTGGGTTTATGATTTCCGTCGAAACAAAAGAAACCGATATATTGATATTGGGTTCGGGTGGGGCAGGTTTGTTTGCCGCGCTTCACGCCCATCAGGAAAATCCAGATTTACATATCACGATTGCCGTCAAGGGGTTGCTTGGCAAATGCGGTTGTACCAGGATGGTGCAGGGTGGCTATAACGTTGCTCTTGCCGAGGGCGATTCGATTGAACGCCATTTCATGGATACCATCGAGGGCGGCAAATGGCTATCAAATCAACAGCTTGCTTGGACTTTGGTCAATAAAGCTGTTGAGCGTATTCACGAATTGGAAAATGAACTCGGCTGCTTTTTTGATCGCAATGCAGACGGGACTATTCATCAAAAGGCATTTGCTGGTCAAACATTTGATCGGACAGTTCATAAGGGTGATTTAACGGGCATCGAAATCATTAATAGGCTTTCTGAACAGGTTTGGGCGAGGGGGATTCATCGCCTTGAAGAGCATCGCGCAGTCGATTTAATTCACAGTTCGGATGGCGCATCCCTGGCCGGCGTTCTGATGATTAACATGCAAACGGGCAAGTTCGTCTTGGTGAAAGCAAAAGCCGTCTTGCTGGCTACCGGTGGTGGGCCGACAATGTATAAATATCACACGCCCTCTGGCGATAAAAGCTGCGACGGTTTGGCGATGGCGCTTCGTGCAGGGCTTGTTCTACGCGACATGGAAATGGTTCAGTTTCACCCAACAGGGCTATTGGCTGGACCCGGGACGCGCATGACTGGTACAGTGCTTGAGGAAGGTCTGCGCGGTTCAGGCGGTTACCTATTAAACGGTGAAAACAAACGCTTCATGGGTAATTACGATTCCCGCAATGAGCGGGCTACACGCGATATTGTTTCCAGGGCAATTAATTCCGAAATCAGGGCTGGCCGTGCGACGCCTAATGGTGGTGTTTATATTCAAATGAGCCATCTAGGTCCGGAGAATGTGCGCAAACAATTCAAAGGGATGGTTGAGAGGTGT
Organism: uncultured beta proteobacterium; assembly: GCA_903826775.1. Lineage (GTDB taxonomy): Bacteria > Pseudomonadota > Gammaproteobacteria > Burkholderiales > Burkholderiaceae > Polynucleobacter. The sequence continues at coordinate 87,887 of CAIKFU010000108.1, forward strand.
GCCGATAGCGGCTTTGATCTTGCCGGTAGTCTGGTTGAGGTTGTACCTACTGCACACTATATGATGGGGGGGTTACTCTTTAAATCGGATTGCAGTACCGACCTAACTGGCCTTTTTGCCGCCGGTGAAGATACGGGTGGCGTTCATGGCGCCAATAGGTTGGGTGGAAATGGCGTGGCGAATTCCACCGTATTTGGCGGAATCGCAGGTCAAGAAATGGCCAAGTGGGTTGTAGGGAAATCACTCAAAGAATGCGATATGAATGAAGTTGAAGCGAGCATTCAAGCGCATGAAGCGCCATTTCTAAAACCTCAGGGTGATATTGAGGCGATTCGCGAATCGCTTGCCGAGTGCATGTGGGACGAAGTGGGTATTTCAAGAACAAAAGAAAACCTAGAGCAAGCAACCATTCAATTGGATAAGTTGGAAAAGGATCTAGCCTCTATAGGCGTGGGAAATTTCCAACGCGAATACAGCATAACTTGGCAGGATTGGATTAATCTGCGCAATTTAATCTTGGTTAGCAAGGTGATTACCGCGTCCGCTTTGGCGCGAGAAAATTCTCGCGGCGCGCATTACCGCGATGACTTTCCTGATCCGGGGTCAATGGAAGGTTCGTACTTTACGGCAGTCAGCATTAATCAAAACGGACTACAAGTTGAAAACAGACCGGTTGTTTTTAGCTTAGTTAAGCCCGGCGAATCGCTTTTAAGTTGAGGTTCATTTTCAATCCCCAATTCCTTTTTAAGGATGCACGCTATTTTTGAATTCATTGAGCCGACAACATTTGCGTTGGCTTTGCTGACTATCCTTTGCGCTTATTTCATCTTTGGCATTTCGGGATTTGGATCATCAATTGTTGCCGTTCCCTTGTTGGTTCAAATTTACCCGTTAAAAATCGTTGTGCCGATGATGGTGTTGATTGATCTTTCAGCATCATTTTATCTGGGGAGAAAATTTTCCAATACGGCAAATAAGCAAGAGTTAAAGTGGTTGTTTCCTTTTACTTTGGCAGGTATGGCAGCGGGAATTTTCTTGTTGGTGAATGCGCCTAGCAAACCGTTGCTGGTTACTTTAGGGATTTTTGCAGTTGCCAATGGAGCTCGTACGTTGTTGCAAAAAGGAACAATGAAGCAAAAACCGATTAATAAATGGTGGGCAGTGCCATTTGGGGTTTGTGGCGGAATGTTTACGGCTTTGTTTGCAACTGGAGGCCCGATTTATGCTTCGTACTTAAACTTTCGATTAAGTGATCCGAGGGTTATTAGGGCAACCATGGCCTTCGCCATTTTTATGCTGACCTTTTTAAGGTTGCTATTCATGTTGATTTCTGGCCTGATCTTAAGCTGGCCAATTTTCGGATTGGCTCTATGCTTAATCCCAGCGATGATTGCGGGTGTTGGGTTGGGTTCGCACGTGCACTCAAAAATGACCCATACGGCAATGCGCGTTACCTATGGATCAATTTTGTTATTTTCGGGGATATCGCTTTTAGTAAAGCAATGGTTGTAAAGCTGTGAAGTCTAGACTTCACAGGGTATCAACTAACACCGTTATTGCGCAGTAATATTGCGCCCTTTAATCACCTTCTCCCAGATTTCCGATTCTGCTTTAACTTGGTCGTTAAATTCTTTGGGAGTGTTAACAATTGCGGTTAAGCCATTTAGTTCCAGACTGGTTTTCATGGCGTCTGAATTGACGGCTTTAATGGTCGCAGCATATAGTCTTTGAACAATGGCATTCGGTGTTCCGACAGGAACAACCAATCCAAACCAGCCGGTGTTTTCAAATCCAGTGATCCCCGATTCTGCAACCGTGGGAACATTGGGGAGTTGTTTAATGCGTTTGAGGCTTGTAACGGCTATGGGTTTAATTTGCCCTGCTTTAGCAAAGCCGACAGCGGCGGTTAGATTTCCAACCATGAAGTCAATCTGACCGGCGACCAAATCGTTGAGCGCTGCAGATTCACCTTTATACGGCACATGGGTGGCGGTAATGTCAGCAGAAAAAATGAGGTTTTCTGCTGCCATATGAACCTGGCTGCCGATACCTGCCGAGCCAAAATTTAAATCCTTTGATTTTGCCAAGGAAATTAATTCAGCTAGATTTGTAACGGGCAGTTTAGTGCTCACGGAAAGCAGCATGGGGCCACTTGCCACGTTGGTAATGTAGGTAAAATCCTTGCTGTAGCTAAAAGGCAATTTTTTATAGAGGAACGGGTTTACGGTCAGCATGCTTCCAGACGCAAGCATGATGGTGTATCCGTCAGCCGGTGATTTTGCTACCGCTTCGGCCGCGATATTTCCGCCGGCCCCGGCCTTGTTTTCGACTATTACATTTTGTCCTAGGTTGGCCGTAAGTTGTTGAGCCAGTATCCTTCCAAGGATGTCAGTAGTTCCTCCCGCTGCGAAGGGGATGATTAGTTTTACCGGCTTATCAGGCCAGTTTTGGGCCTGAGTTGTTAATGGCGCTGATGCGAATGCAAGCAACCCCATAAACAAGGTTAAATATTTAGTTAAGGGGTATGTTTTTTTTAATATCACTGGCTTTCCTTTTTTGGGCAATGTAACAGTAGATCTTAGTTATTTATTTGAGTCTTGGTAATATTTTTTTTTCAATTTTATTGTTATAAGCTTATGCCCATAATTTACTGCGGTTTTTCAAATTAGAATCTTATCGATCGAAACTTATTTTTTTAGGTTTCCATAGTAATGGGTGTTGCAGAACATCTAAATCATCTATATGATATAGATATGTCTTCTATTTTGATCTCTGAGTTCATCACAAGTCAAGCCCTAGAAACCCTGCGTTCTAAACACCACGTTGTATATGAGCCGGAGTTGTATAAGGAGCGGGCTGCATTAATTGCTGCGCTGCAAAATTCTGAAGCATTGATTGTGCGCAATTTAACTCAAGTGAATCAAGAGTTATTGTCTGGAGCTCACGGTTTAAGGGTTGTGGGGCGCTTGGGCGTGGGTTTGGAAAATATTGACGTGCCAGCATGTGCTGCACGCAATATCAAAGTCATTCCCGCAACAGGGGCGAATGCTGAATCCGTAGCGGAATATGTGGTTGGTTCGGCGGTAGCTTTGGTGAGGGGTTTTTTGCCGGCAACCACTGAAACTTTAAGTGGCGGTTGGCCTAGACCGCACTTTTCCGGATACCACGAATGCCTTGGTAAGACCTTGGGGATAGTGGGTTTTGGGAGTATTGGGCGCATTGTTGCTAAAAAAGCGGCTGCTTTTGGATTGCGGTGCATTGCCCATGATCCCATGATCTCAAGTTCATCTGTAGAGGTTCATGGCGCATTACTAAATTTGCTTCCATTGGCTGATTTGCTGACTCAAAGCGATGTTGTTACTTTGCATTTACCCTTGTTGGCAGCTACGAAGAATCTATTTAACGCGTCCGTTTTGGATCAAATGAAAAAAGGCGCATGCCTTATTAATACGGCACGTGGCGGCATTGTCGATGAGCTGGCTTTAGCTGATCGACTGCGTTCCGGTGTATTGGGCGGTGCCGCCATTGATGTTTTTGATGTTGAGCCTGCAAAAGATTTAAGCCACTTTGTTGGCATAGGAAATCTGATTTTGACTCCACATATTGCCGGGGTAACATTTGAGAGCAACGAGCGGGTAAGCCAGATGATTGCTGATGAAGTAAACCGCGTTTTGGAAGGGCAAGCATGATATTGTCATACGAAGAAATGGTTAAGTTGGCGTCATCGGGATTGCAAGCTGCCGGCATTAATCAGCAGGCTGCATATGAAACAGCGCAGTTCCTAGCGCTTGCAGAACTTGATGGCCTTGCCTCCCATGGCCTAGCAAGGGTAAATCAATATGCTGAGCATGCAAAGAATAATCGCGTGGATGGGAAGGCAAAAATTAAAGTTCAGGCGTTTAAGCAATCGGCTGCATTGGTTGATGCTAGCGATGGATTGGCATTTCCAGCATTGCGATTTGCAACCGACTTGTCGGTTAATTTAGCATCAGCGACTGGCATCGGATTGGTTGCCGTAACCAATAGCCATCATTTTGGGGTGGCTGGTCATTTCACAGAAGCGGCAGCTCGCGCTGGTTATATTTCATTGCTGTTTGGTAACACGCCAGCGGCGATGCCCATGGTAGGGGGTACTAAAGCTATTTTTGGAACAAATCCATTGGCTGCAGCTTTTCCTGTAAAAGGGTCGAATCCAGTGGTGATCGACATGTCCCTTTCGGCGGTTGCTCGAGGGAAGCTGTTGGTAGCGGCGAAAAAAGGGGAAGTCATCCCTGAAGGTTGGGCGTTAACAGCGCTTGGAGAGCCAACTACCGATCCAAATGAAGGGCTTAAAGGATTAATGGTTCCGTTGGGGGGCGATAAAGGCGCATTGCTTGCATTGATTATTGAGTTGTTGGTTGTTGGCCTTTCCGGTAGCCGCTTTTCTTATGAGGCGGATTCCTTTTTTAACTCGAAGGGCAATCGACCCAGGATCGGGCAATTGTTGATCACGATTGATCCAAATTTATCAGGCAGGGGTATTTTTGCAAAAAGGATGCAAGACTTTTTAGGTGTTTTGGGCAAGGAAGAAGGGATTCGCCTTCCTGGCCAGCGTCGTTTTAAGCAACGTGCCCTTGGGTTTGGCAATGGTGTGAATGTGGTTGATCAAGTTGTAGAGGAAATTCAAGCTGGCATCCGCCAGTCTTGACCAATATATTTAAATAGAAGCGAATAAGGAGAGCGGAATGATTCATTTTGTCGTGCATGAACCAGGAGATGGGGTAGGTGTCGTCGTCGTTGAAGGTGTAAAAGCGGGGGCGGATTTAATTGGTTGGGTGATGGACGGAGACCTGACTTTGAATATGAAATCCGAAAGTGATATTCCGATTGGTCACAAAATTTCATTGAATGAATTTAAACCTGGCGATACGGTGATGAAGTATGGCGTTGATATTGGTAAGGTAGTAGCCCCTATTAAAAAGGGTGAGCACCTCCACGTTCAAAACGTAAAAACTAAGCGCTGGTAACCCAGCCCTTAATTCACCTATTCATTGAGAAAGAAAAAAATGATTAATTTGAAAGACACAACCTTTATGGGTTACCGCCGTGAAAACGGTCGCATGGGTATTCGTAACCACGTACTGATTTTGCCTTTAGATGATTTGTCCAATGCAGCTTGTGAGGCTGTTGCAAATAACATCAAAGGTGCAATGGCGATTCCTCACTCTTATGGACGTTTGCAATTCGGCGCTGATTTGGACTTGCATTTCCGTACCTTAATTGGGACAGGAACTAATCCGAACGTAGCTGCAGTGGTGGTAATTGGTATTGAGCCACAGTGGACCAAGATTGTTGTTGATGGTATTAAAGCATCTGGCAAGCCTGTTGAAGGTTTCTGGATTGAAGGCAATGGCGATACCGCTACGATTGCATCAGCAAGTAAGGCTGCTTACAAAATGATGAAACATGCTTCTAAACAACAACGTGTAAAAGCGCCGTTGTCAGAGCTCTGGGTTTCTACAAAGTGCGGTGAATCTGATACAACATCTGGTTGTGGTGCAAACCCAACCGTTGGCGATGCTTTCGACAAGTTATATGGTATTGGTTCAACTTTGGTATTCGGTGAAACTACTGAATTAACTGGCGGTGAGCATTTGGTTGAAGCTCGTTGCCGTACCCCCGAAGTGAAGAAAAAGTTCCGCGAAATGTTTGATCGTTACCAAGATGTAATCGAACGTCATAAAACAAGCGACTTATCGGATTCTCAGCCTACCAAAGGCAATATTGCAGGTGGCTTGACTACCATCGAAGAAAAAGCATTGGGCAATATTCAGAAAATTGGTAAGAAATGTATTGTTGATAGCGTACTAGATAAAGGTGAAGAGCCAACCTTTCCTGGTTTGCACTTCATGGACTCGTCTTCAGCTGCTGCCGAGATGGTGACTTTATGTGCTGCTGCTGGTTTTGCTGCGCATTTTTTTCCAACAGGTCAAGGTAACGTAATCGGCAATGCCATTCTTCCGGTAATCAAGATTTGCGCTAACCCAAAGACAGTTCGTACGATGGGTGAGCATATTGACGTGGACGTATCAGGTATTTTGCGTCGCGAAGAGAACATGGATCAGGCTGGCGATAAGTTGTTGGAATGCCTCTTGCGCACTGCCGATGGCGAGCTTACTGCATCTGAAATTCTCGGCCATCGCGAATTCGTATTAACTCGTTTGTACGAATCAGCATAAGCTCTAGAGCATGAAATCCCTGACCGCTTATCAAGAAGTAAAGCAGAAGATTACCGAAGATCTGGTCAGGGGTCGCTATCCTATGGGGCAGGCATTGCCTGCTGAAAAGGATTTGTCAAAAGAGTTAGATGTATCGATAGGAACCCTGCGTAAAGCGGTGGATGAGTTGGTAGCCGAAGGCATTGTTATTCGTCGTCAAGGCAGGGGAACCTATGTTGCCGAGCATGATCTCAAACGATTGCTGTATTACTTTTTCCATGTGGTAAAGCATGATGCCGATAAAAAAGTGAATCCTCGAGTTGAGCTCATTTCCTTAAATAGTGCTATCGCTAATAAAGAAGAGGCCTATAAACTTCAAATCAAAGAAGGTGCCCCAGTTTGGCGAATACTAAATTGTCTTTATATAAGTGATCAATGCGTCATGATTGACCAGATCACTCTAGATAAGAAGCGGTTTAAGAGTTTGACACGAGCCGACTTTATTAATCGAAAGGGCAGTATTTATCAGTTGTATCAGATGCACTTTGGGCAAACAGTGGTGCGCAGCAGTGAGCGCCTGCGTGCTGGTTTGGCTGGAAAACAGTATGCTGAATGGTTGGGATTAAAGCCAACATCACCTGTCTTGGTGATTAGACGAGTCGCATTGGGCATGCAGGATGAGCCCCTAGAGTGGCGAGTTTCTACTCTCAATACCGAGCAACACGAATACTTTAGTGAGTTAGTTGTTTAGTCAAAACTAACTCCCATTAATGAACTTTTATAAAAATATTCCAGGCATTTTATTTGCCACCATCGTTGCCTTGGTGGCAATGGAGATGTCGAGCAGATATCCCGCGTTGGGAAAAAATGGTCTTAGTATTTTGACTATGGCAATATTGATAGGAATTGCCATAGGAAATATGCCAATTTATAAATTCTTGATTGCATCCTGTGGGTCTGGAATCAATTTCTCTAAACAGAAAGTCTTGCGCCTAGGGATTATTCTGTACGGCTTCAGGCTTACCTTTCAGGATATTGGCATCGTAGGCCTTAATGGCATCATTATTGATGTCCTCACTTTGGCGTCTACGTTTTTATTGGCAGCTTATTTGGGTGTCAAATTTTTTAAGTTAGATCGAGATACCTCAATTCTGATTGGGGCGGGTAATTCAATTTGTGGTGCCGCCGCAATCTTGGCCACAGAGCCCATATTAGAAGCATCAAATGAACGGGTGGCGGTCGCTATCTCAACGATAGTCATCTTTGGCACATTCGCTATATTTCTTTATCCAGTAATATATTCCTATGCAATTTTGAACTACCCCGAGTACTTAACCCCAAGTCAATTTGGCGTATACATTGGTTCAACAGTTCATGAAGTTGCTCAAGTGGTGGCTACCGCAAACGCAATCGGTGATGAGGTAACCAATACGGCTGTCATTGCAAAAATGGTTCGAGTCATTATGCTGGCTCCATTCTTGATTGCTTTATCTGCCTATGTGTCGATCTCTGAGAAAGTAATAAACTCTTCTTCTAGCGGGTCTACGGGGTCTAGTAAAAAATCTTTGCTTGCTAAATTTTTCCCTGTATTTGCAATTTTCTTTTTATTTGCAATTGGCGTAAATTCTTCGGGGATTGTAAGTCAGTCTGTACGAGAGATGCTCATTACTATTGATAACTTTTTATTAGCTTTGGCTATGGGTGCCTTGGGCTTAACTACCCATCTTTCGGCTATTGCAAAAGCAGGAATAAAGCCCATTCAATTGGCTGCAATTCTATTTATTTGGCTGATTTTTGGTGGCGGTTTAATCAATATGGCAGTCGATTATTTAATGTAGATTAATTTTTTTTTAGTCAGTTCACTAAGGTGGCTTTTCTATTACTGAGCCAAGGCCTCACGTATCATTCCTGCCGCAACTGTATGGTTGGTGGCTTCATCAATCAGGATGAACGCGCCTGTACGCTGAGATTGATCAAATAAGTCAGCTACGATGGGTTTTTGCAACACAAAGTCTATGCGACCAATTTCATTCGTAGTTAAAGGATGAGATTTGTCCGCATGTGACAGAGTTTGAACATCTAAAACATGCCTAATCTCTTTCACTTTTGCGCCAACAGTATTAGTGGTGTGGCGTAAAGCATATTTACGGCTCAGAGAAAGAGGCTCGCTATCTAACCAGCAAAGGTCGGCAGAAATTTGTTTGCTCAGTGTAGGTGGCGTTGCATCATCTGCGCCTACAAATAAGCAGCCACGTGATACATCAATATCTTCCACTAGACGAATTGCCAAAGCTTGGCCAGTTTGCGCTGATTCCACCTCGTTATTGGTATTGGTTTGATCACGATTAAAACGGTTGCCTAAATAGATCTCTGCAACAGTGGCTTCAGTATTGCCTGGAAGTACTTTAACCTTCTGACCTTTGCGAATGCTGCCAGATTCAATTTCACCGAGGTAGCCACGGAAATCATCTGAGGCACTACCGTCTTGGCGTGCAACATATTGAACAGGGAAGCGTAAGGCTAGCTTCTCAGACTCTGGGCTTGTATCTAAGCCTTCTAACCACTCGAGTAGGGTGGGGCCCTTGAACCAAGGGGTGTCCTTGCTCGCCGTAACGACATTAGCACCAAGGAGCGCAGAAATTGGGATCAAGATGGGTTTTGCTAAACCAATTTTCTGGGTTAAGTCTTCAATAGCAGATTTGATCGTATTGAATACTTTCTCATCAAAATTAAATAAATCCATTTTGTTGACAGCAAATACAACGTGGCGCAATCCTAAGAGATGAACAATTGCAGCATGACGTTTAGTTTGCACTAACAAAGTAGCTGTTGAAGTATTGAGGTCAACACGACTAGCGTCAACCAGAATGACAGCTACATCCGATTGGGATGCGCCAGTAACCAGGTTTCGTGTGTACTGCTCGTGTCCTGGAGCATCAGCAACAATGAACTTGCGTTTAGGAGTCGAGAAATAGCGGTAGGCCACATCAATCGTAATTCCTTGCTCGCGCTCAGCTTCTAGTCCGTCAGTTAAAAGCGCAAGGTCTACGCCAGCATCTGAAGAGGTAACGCGGGCATGCTTGGTTTTGGAGAGGGACTCCAGTTGATCAACCAAAATAGATTTAGTGTCATAAAGCAGGCGACCGATCAAGGTGCTCTTGCCATCATCAACGCTGCCAGCTGTAATGAAGCGAACGACGTTTTGGTACGGATTTTGATGAGTAGTCATCAGAAGTAACCTTCTTTCTTGCGACGCTCCATAGAGGCCTCATTAGTTTGGTCATCCATGCGAGTTGCTCCACGTTCGGTAATTTCAGTAATGGCCGTCTCAGCAATGATGTCGAGGGGATTGGATGCAGTGCTTAATACAGGGCAGGTGCAGCTGATGTCACCCACAGTACGAAAGCGTACATCTAATACTTCACTGACGTCGCTAGGTGCTTTTGGGGTGATATTTGTCACTGGAACCAATAAGCTATTTTTTCTCACCACTTCACGTTGGTGGGTGTAGTAAATGCTTGGAAGTGTTAATTTCTCACGGGAAATGTATTGCCAGATATCAAGTTCGGTCCAGTTGGAAATCGGGAACACGCGCATATTCTCGCCTTTGGCGATCCGGGCGTTATATAAGTTCCAGAGTTCTGGACGTTGAGCCTTTGGATCCCATTGGCCAAAGTCGTCTCGAAAGGAGAAGATGCGTTCCTTAGCGCGTGCTTTTTCTTCATCGCGACGAGCGCCACCCATTAGGGCGTCGAATTCATGTTCTGTAATTGCCTCTAACAAAGTTACGGCCTGCGCGGCATTGCGCGAATCGGTTTCTTTGCGTAAACGCACAGTTCCTTTTTTGATGGAGTCTTCTACAAGACCCACAATCAACTTCACACCCGTTTTTTCCACCACAGCGTCACGATAGGAAATGACTTCTGGATAGTTGTGGCCGGTATCAATATGCAAAATTGGGAAAGGCAGTTTCACAGGACGATCACCAAACTGAAATGCTTTACGAGCCAAGTGGAACATAACAATAGAGTCTTTACCGCCCGAGAACAGCATGGCTGGGTTAGAGCACTGCGCTACCACTTCACGAATGATGTAAATAGATTCAGCTTCAAGCCAATCCAAATGGTCGTCCAATAATTTATTTTCTTGCATTCGTTACTTCATTCTTATTGAGATTAATTACTTATTAATATGAAGACCACATTCTTTGCTGTCGCTTTGTAGCCACCACCAGCGACCGGCACGAATGTCTTCACCTTTTTTCACTTGACGTGTACAGGGATCGCAGCCAATGCTGGGGTAGCCTTTGAGGTGCAAAGGATGAATAGGGACTTTCTCTTGTTGAATATAAGCCCAGATATCGGCTTCAGTCCAATCAAACAAGGGATTGAACTTGGCGATGCCTCTTACGTCATCTAATTCTTCTAAATTGAGTTCAGTGCGCGTAGTAGATTGTTCACGTCTTTGGCCAGTGATCCAGGCGTTTGCACCAAGCAGTGCAGTATTTAAGGGTTTGATTTTGCGCGCGCCACAGCAAGCATTTTTTGACTCTTCGCCATCGTAAAAACCGTTCATGCCGTATTGATCAATAAAGGCCTGAACATCATCTTCATTTGGATAAGCCTTTTCGATCACTACGTCATAACGATCTTCAGTGGTCTTCACCATGTCTTCAGTTTCTTGATGCAATCGTCCTGTAGCAAGGGTAAATAATTTCATCTTTGCATGGGCTTTGACAAGTGCATCAGTAATCACCATATCTTCAGCTGCTAGGCTAGTGGCAAAACGAACATCAGAAAAACGACTCGAAATATCTAGTAAACGCTGCTTCAGGGCGGCAGATTTCTCCGCAAGTTCAGTGGGGGTGAGGTTGCTGGCTGGTATTGACCAAAATTCTGGAGCGATCATGAAGAGACGAGTTTAATTCCAACCAAAAATAGAGTTGCTGCAAGCGTAATTCTTGTTGCGCGTTCAGATAGGGTGCTGGCAAGTTTAGCACCTATCCATATAGCAGGGACCGAGCCAATTAAGAGACCAAAAAGCAAGTCAAAGTGGACATTTCCAAGCCACCAGTGCCCAATTCCCGCCAAGGCAGTAAGGGGGACAGCATAAGCTATGTCGGTGCCTGCAACCTGTGCAGGCTTCAGGTATGGATAGAGGACCAATATCAAGGTGGCGCCAATTGCACCGGCGCCAATTGATGAAATGGTTACTAACACGCCAATTACAGCCCCAACTGAAACGGTAGCTATCTTGAGGTTGTTGCCGCTCGGTAAAGCACTGGGATTGCGTTGAACCCAATTTAAAATTTTAGCTCTAAATAAAAGTGATCCCGCAGTAAGCAGCACAGAAATCCCTATTGAAATGCTGATGAAGTGGTTAAAGTTTTTAGAAACTGGCCCAATAAATTTTAGAGTTAGGATGGAAAGGATGGCGGTGGTGAGGCTACCAATACAGAGAAGCCGAACAATGTCCCATCTTACGTTGCCATGAAGTTTATGAGCGGCTGTGCCAAATCCTTTGGTGATTGCTGCAAATGCCAAATCTGTTCCAACCGCTGTAGTTGGTGCAACTCCAAAAATAATAGTAAGAAGAGGCGTCATGAGAGAACCGCCGCCAACCCCTGTCATTCCTACTAGAAGACCGACAAGCGCACCAGAAATAATAAATTGAGAGGAGTCTAGAAAAAATTGGATCATATTAAGTGGGTAAAAACTCTGTACTAAGAGAAAGATTGCTCAAACTCTTCCAGTTTGATGGCATTCATGAGAAACAGAATTTGGCGCTGAAAACTTTTGCGCTCATCAATTTTGTCCAGAGGCACACGATCGTGTTCACGTAGCAAACCCGTAATAACTGGATTGAAGTGCTCTCTGACTGGTGACATCGTAATTCCTTGGTAAAGACTCGTTAGGCAGAATTTACCAAGTTGGCTATATATCCACAAGGAATATATAGCGATATCTAAATTACTTTTAGCTATATAGGTGGTTTTGTTTACTTCTCTACAAACGCGCGTTCGTAGACATAGTCACCCATCTGACCAAGACTAGGGGAAACTTTAAAGCCCCGGGCATCAAGCATGTCAGCGGTTTCTTTAAGCATGGATGGACTGCCGCAAATCATGGCCCGATCAACGACGGGATCCAAAGGAGGTAGGCCGATATCATTAAACAGCTGGCCCGATTCAATTGCAGTTGTAAGGCGTCCCGTTTGTTTGAATGCTTCCCGTGTTACGGTCGGGTAATAAATCAGTTTTTCTCGAACTATTTCGCCAAGAAATTCATCTTGGGGCAATTCATTTTTTAGGTAATTTTCATAGGCTAGCTCACTCACAAGGCGTACGCCATGAACCAACACTACCTTTTCAAACTTGTCATACGTTTCAGGGTCGCGAATAATGCTCATAAAGGGGGCCATTCCCGTCCCGGTGCTGAATAAATATAAATTCTTGCCTGGATTCAAATCGTCTATCACCAAGGTCCCGACGGATTTTTCACTTACCAGGATTGGATCGCCAACCTTGATCAACTGGAGTCGCGAAGTGAGGGGACCATCCTGAACTTTGATGCTCAGAAATTCTAAGTGCTCCTCATAGTTGGGGCTTGCTACGCTATAGGCTCTTACCAACGGCTTACCGTTTACCTCAAGGCCGATCATTAGAAAATGACCGCTACGAAAGCGCAAACCTTTATTTCTGGTGGTAGTAAAGCTAAAAAGGGTGTCATTCCAATGGTGAACAGTGAGTACGGTTTCGGTGTTATATGCGGCCATAAATGCTTACGTATTGAGGATTTTTTAGTGGAGAATAGCTTCAATTATCCCCATTTTTAAAAACGGGGATAAATCATTCAGCCTGAATGCCGATGGATTTAACCAGTTGAGAGTATTTCGTAGATTCGCGTCTAATGAATTCATCGAAATCAGTTCGAGAGTTGGCGCGTATCAAAATACCATCTTTTTCAAGCGGATTTTTGAAGGCGGGATCCTCTAGGACGCTGTTTACGGCTGCATTGAGGAAATTGACTACTGCATCTGGAGTGCCGACTGGAGCAAATAGTCCTCCCCAAAGCGTAAAGTTAAAACCCTTTAGCTCATCTTCTGCTACGGTATGGACGTCCGGCAAGACAGGCATTCTTTTAACGGACGAAACGGCTAAGGCGGTTAAATTTTTAGTTTGAATTTGGGGGATTACCGAGGGAGCGCTCGAGAAGAAGGCATCAACATGCCCACCCAAAACATCGGTCATTGCAGGTCCGGCACCTTTATATGGGGCGTGAATCAAATCAATTCCAACTCCCTGACAAAGGGCCGCCGCTGCCAAGTGCCCCGGCGTTGCTGAACCAGAAGATGCATAAGTCATTCCACCCGGCTTGGCTTTTGCAGCCTTAATAAAATCAGGAAGGTTTTTAAATGGTGAATTGATGGAGGTAACCATGATTAGTGGTACTTCGCCAATGAGGGCGACCGGTTTAAAATCCTTTATGGGGTTATATCCCAAATCCTTCGATACGGAAGGGTTGATTGCCATTTCCCCGGTTTGACCGAGAAGCAATGTGTAGCCATCGGGGTTAGCTTTTGCAACGTAGCGACTTCCTAGCGCGCCGGTTGCTCCGGGTTTATTTTCTACAATGAATGATTGTTTGGTTTTGACGCTGAGTTTTTCGGCCACTTGCCTTGCAAGAAGATCGCCAAGTCCGCCCGGAGCATAGGTGACTACAATCGTAACGGGTTTATTTGGGTAAGGAACCTGAGCATGGGTTGTGCCAAATGAAATGATGCTAAGTGCAATGAGGGCGAGGGTGTTTTTAACCATTTTGTGCAATATTCCTTTAAGGCTCAATTTTAACCCTTGCTAGGGTATGGGGTATGCCATGCTGCCCTAGTATCATTGGGGTATGAAGCCGATCCAATTTTTATTTCTTGCCTTTTTTAGCCTGGCGCTGATTGCGGTGGCCGTCACACTGCAATACGTGGGATATCAAGAGGTTTTATACGCCCCTTGCCCTTTATGTATTTTGCAAAGACTGGGTTATCTTGGCATCGCCTTGTCTTGCTTTTTGGCGATTTCCTTTAAATCCCTTGCCAAATGGTTTCATGCATTGGCATTTATTTTTGCAAGTTATGGCCTTGGGGTTGCGATTCGACATGTCTGGGTGTTATCGCACCCGGATTCTTCTTGTGGAATTGACCCGCTGGAAACATGGATCAATCAATTTCAACTAACCAATTATTTTTCCTGGATATTCAAGGCCGACGGTTTTTGTACTGCGAAGTTGCCTACTATATTGGGTTTGCAGGTGCCCGAATGGTCTTTGGTATGGTTTTCCATTTTCTGGATAGCATTGTTGCTGACTTTTTTTAGAAGGGTCAAATAGTCCCCATTTTGTTTTATAGAATTTAAAGTGCTTAACTTATGAAAATTGCTTCTTTTACAGGCAAGCAGAATTTTCATATGATCGTTCTACATATTTTCATTTCAAGGAATCTGCATGACTTATTTTAAAGACAACTCTGAAACGATTGGACGTACCCCGCTGGTACGGTTGAATCGCGTGACTGATGGTGCAAAGGCCATCGTGTTGGCAAAGATTGAAGGCAGAAATCCTGCCTATTCGGTAAAGTGCCGTATCGGCGTATCGATGGTCAACGATGCTCAGAAAAAAGGCTTGCTGGGTCCTGGCAAGGAATTGGTTGAGCCAACGAGTGGAAATACCGGCATTGCCTTGGCATTTGTGGCGGCAGCACGTGGTATCCCCTTAACGTTGACGATGCCAGAGACTATGAGCCTGGAACGTCGCAAGCTATTAACAGCGCTGGGAGCAAAAATCGTGTTGACTGAAGGCCCTAAGGGTATGAATGGCGCAATTGCAAAGGCGAAAGAGATTGCCGAATCCGACCCCAAATATATTTTGCTACAGCAATTTAGCAATCCATCGAATCCTGCAATTCATGAAACTACGACAGGCCCTGAAATTTGGGAGGATACCGATGGCAAGATTGATGTATTTGTTGCAGGTGTTGGAACTGGCGGTACCCTCACAGGCGTTAGTCGTTATATCAAAAAGATTAAGAACAAAACGATAACATCGGTTGCAGTAGAACCCACCAGTAGTCCTGTAATTACTCAAAAACTCAATGGGGAGGAGATTAAGCCGGCCCCCCATAAAATTCAGGGTATCGGCGCAGGTTTCATTCCGGACAACTTGGACCTCTCTCTGGTCGATTTGGTGGAACAGGTCAGCAATGAAGAGGCAATTGAATTTGCCCGACGCCTTGCCAAAGAAGAAGGTATTTTGGCTGGCATCTCCTGCGGAGCTGCAGCAGCTGTCGCAGTGCGTTTGGCAAAAAAACCAGAGTATGAGGGAAAGACGATCGTTGTGGTTCTTCCGGACTCCGCTGAGCGTTACCTGAGTTCAGCCCTCTTTGAAGGCGTATTTGATGAGAAGGGCTTGCCTGCCTGAGATTGTTAAGACTTGCTGTAAAAGTTGCCCAATAAAAAGCCGCAATACAGCGGCTTTTTATTTCACCCGTTTTTCTTGCAGGCTTATTCTTCTTCGCGACGTAGATGCGGGAAGAGAATAACATCCCGAATATTGGGAACATCCGTTAATAACATGACCAAACGATCGATGCCAATTCCACACCCTCCGGTAGGTGGCATGCCGTACTCGAGCGCGCGGATAAAGTCATGGTCAAAATACATTGCTTCTTCATTGCCAGCTTCTTTTTGCTCGACCTGCTTGCGAAAACGTTCGGCCTGATCTTCGGCATCGTTTAACTCAGAGAAGCCGTTGGCAATTTCTCTGCCGGTAATAAACAACTCAAAGCGTTCAGTTATGCCGGGGCGAGTATCCGATTCGCGAGCAAGCGGACTAACTTCGATTGGATAATCAATAATGTAGGTCGGGTCCCAAAGGTGTTCTTCCGCAACCAATTCAAAAAGAGCCAGCTGAAGAGCGCCTAAGCCAGCACCTTTAAGCATGGGGCTATTAGGATCTTCCCCGCCTTTTTTCAATTCGGAGCGAATAAATTCGGTGTCCTCTAGCTGTTTCGCAGCATATTGTTTATTGGATTGCGGAGCGAATTTCAGGATTGCTTCAGTAATGGTGAGGCGTTGAAACGGTTTGCTGAGATCGAGCTCACGTCCTTGATGACTTAAGACGGCGGTGCCTTGGGCGTCAATCGCGGCCGAGCGAATCAGGTTTTCAGTAAAGTCCATTAGCCAGCGATAGTCGGTGTACGCGGCATAAAACTCCATCATTGTGAATTCGGGATTGTGGCGAGGGCTAACACCCTCGTTGCGGAAATTGCGGTTAATTTCAAAGACGCGCTCAAAGCCACCAACAACCAACCGTTTTAAATACAGTTCAGGCGCAATCCGCAAATACATTTGCATATCAAGTGCATTGTGGTGGGTGATGAACGGTTTCGCCGTTGCTCCTCCCGGTATGGGATGGAGCATCGGCGTTTCCACTTCCATAAAATTCGCATCCAACATATGGTGGCGCAGCGAGGCAATGGCCTTACTGCGTGCCAAGAAAGTCGCTCTTGTATCAGGGCTGACAATCAAATCCACATACCTCTGACGGTACTTTGTCTCCAGGTCGGATAGGCCGTGAAACTTGTCTGGTAGAGGGCGCAATGACTTACTTAATAGTCGCAAATTGGAACACTCGACCGATAGTTCACCTTTGTTAGTCTTAAAGATCAATCCTTCAGCGGCAATAAAGTCACCCAAATCCCAATGCTTGAAAGCTGCGTGGGTTTCCGTGCCGCTAATATCGTCGCTGATAAAAAATTGGATTTGGCCGCTACGATCTTGAATGGTTGCAAAACTCGCTTTGCCCATGACACGCTTGAGCACCATGCGACCAGCTACTTTGACGTGTATTTTCTTGGTGGCTAATTCTTCCTTATTGAAGCTGTCGTAATGCGCATGCAGATCTGCGGCTAGGTGCGTTGGCGAGAAATCATTTGGAAAGGCAACGCCTGCCGCACGCAGTTTGGCTAGTTTTTCACGACGTTCCGCGATGATGTGGTTTTCATCAACCGGGTCGGTGTTAACGGAATTTTTTGGTGTGTTCTGGTTCATATCAGTAGGTAATTAAATGCCTTGTTTCAGGCTGGCCTCAATAAAAGCATCCAAGTCGCCATCCAGCACTTTTTGAGTGTTGGAAATTTCAACATTGGTACGTAAATCTTTAATACGGCTTTGATCTAGAACATAAGAGCGGATCTGGTGACCCCAGCCTACATCGGTTTTCGTGGCTTCAAGCTTGTCCTGTTCTACACGCCGTTTTTGCATTTCATGCTCATATAGACGTGATTTCAACATGGTCATCGCTTCGGCGCGGTTGCGGTGTTGACTGCGATCATTTTGGCATTGGACAACGATGCCGGTAGGGATGTGCGTAAGGCGAACAGCCGAATCGGTTTTATTGATATGCTGACCACCAGCTCCTGATGCGCGGTAAGTATCCGTCCGTATATCTGCGGGATTGACTTCGATCTCGATGGAGTCATCGATCTCAGGGTAAACATAAATACTGGCAAAAGAAGTGTGGCGACCATTTGAGGAGTCGAACGGCGACTTTCTCACTAGGCGGTGTACTCCTGTTTCCGAGCGAAGATGGCCATAGGCATATTCGCCATCGACTCTGATCGTTGCGCTTTTGATTCCAGCAACATCGCCATCGGACTCCTCGAGGATTTCTGTCTTGTAACCCTTGCGCTCACAGTATTTCAGATATTGGCGATAGAGCATGCTAGCCCAGTCGCAGGCTTCGGTTCCACCTGCGCCAGCTTGAATATCGATAAAGCAATTGCAAGGATCCATTTCGTTGTGGAACATGCGACGAAACTCTAGATCGGCAATGACCTTACCGTAGGACTCAGTATCCTTTTCAATTGAGGTAATAGTCTCAAAGTCGCTCTCGTCTTTGGCCATCTCGAACAACTCAAGGGCGCTGGTGATGTTGGTGTTTAAATTGGATAGGGTTGACACAACTCCATCGAGCAATTTTTTTTCTTTTCCAAGAGATTGAGCCTTTTTTTGATCATCCCAGATTTTTGGATCTTCGAGTATTGAATTGACCTCAGTCAGGCGGCGTGACTTTACATCGAAGTCAAAGATACCCCCGAAGGGCTTGTTCGCGTGCGAGTAGATCGGAGAGTGTGTTTGAGATGAGGTTTAATTGTTCGGCTTCCATCCCGACATTATAGAGGGGATATTAGCAAGCCCCATGTACGGGACTTGTATCGTGAGCCTCAATCATGAGTTGAATGCGGGCCTGACCTTGGTATCGATCGGTGACAAGGCGGTACGCAAATGAAGCTTTTGCTGGCAGGGACTGCGTATGGTTGAACCATACCCCGGTCAATGGTTTGGTTATCGAGCCCTTGCCATTTGCTTGTATTGGTCGAAGTTGCAATCGAAGGTGTTTTTCCTTCATGAGGCCTTGTTGCAATATTTCAAATTCGCCATAAAAAATTGGCTGAGGAAATCCCTGCCCCCAAATTTCTTCACTTAGTAGGTCGCCAATTTCTGGGGTGAACTCGGAGTCAAGAAGGGTTCCATCGTGTATATGACGCCGCTCTAATAATTCATCATTGAGAAGGTTGTCGACAATTTTCTGGAAGCTAGCATCAAACCTCTCAAAGTCGGATTTTTTTATGCTTAGGCCGGCGGCCATTGCATGCCCGCCGAATTTTAGGATAAGGCCTGGCTCTTGTTTTGATACGAGATCGAGCGCATCTCGCAGATGAAAACCAACAATTGATCTTCCCGACCCTCTCAATTCAGTATTTTCTGAGTCAAAATCATTTTCATTCGCTGGGGCAAATACGATTGCCGGGCGATTAAATCGTTCTTTTAATCGCGAGGCTACGATACCAACAACGCCTTGGTGCCATGCGGGGTTCCATAGGCAAATGCTAGATCGGTTTGCTAGTGTTCCAGATAAGTGTTCTTCGCTTAAATATGCCAATGCCGTTTCTTGCATGCCAGATTCAATATTTCGACGCTCGCGATTGATGTTATCAAGTTCTTGAGCAATGGCTATTGCTTGATCCGGTTGGTCCGTCAGTAGGAGTTGTATTCCTAAGGTCATATCGGATAGGCGTCCGGCAGCATTTAGCCTTGGTCCGATGGCAAAACCCAGATCAAATGAATTGGCTTTTTGAGTATCCCTTCCTGCAACCTTAAAGAGCGCCTGAATGCCAGCTTGGGAAACATTATTCCGTATGCGCTTTAAGCCATTTGAAACCAGGATGCGATTGTTTCGATCAAGCTGGGCTACATCGGCAATGGTACCAAGCGCCACAAGATCCAAGAGATTTTCGATTTTTGGTTGGGTTTCGATTGTAAAAAGACCGCGGGTGCGCAGTTCTGCTCGCAGGGCGACAAGCAGATAAAACATCACGCCAACACCAGCCAAAGCCTTGCTTGGAAAAGGGCAGCCCGGTTGGTTTGGATTAACGATGAATTTCGCATTTGGCAGGCAATCGCCCGGTAAATGGTGATCGGTAATGATGACCTCCATGCCTAGTTCACGCGCACGTTCAACCCCGGATTCGCTGGCAATGCCGTTGTCGACAGTAATTAAAAATTCAGGTTTGGGATATTGTTGAGCAGCCAGTTCAACAACTTCCGGCGTGAGTCCATAACCCATGGTGAAGCGATTTGGCACTAAAAATTGGATTGGTGTTTCCGACCCGCCTAGCATCTTTAAGCCTCGTACAGCGACTGCGCATGCTGTCGCCCCATCGCAATCGTAGTCGGCAATAACCATAAGCTGGCGTTTTTCTTGAAGTAGATCTGCTAAAAACTTTGCAGTGCTGATGCAGTTTTTCAGTTCTATTGGAGAAAGCAGTTTTTTTAAATCCAGCGACAGTTCGTCAGGTGATTGAACCCCTCTTGAAGCAAACAGCCTAGCCAACAAAGGGTGGAGACCGCTCTGTTCAAGCCATGATGCTGTTCGATCGGAAAAGGGGCGTGATGAAAATAGGCTCATGTAGATCGATTCATTTATTAATGAGTTCTTGCCAGGAAGGAGTTAGGGATTTTTGCCAAAAAAGCAATCCGAATAGGGGTTTGCGTTTTTGTAAATCGCCGACAGTGTAGATTCGATGGCGTTCTTTCCCGCCAGGGAAATCGATCACCTCCAATTCATCCAGTTGGCCTTCGAGCAGGGATTTGCTGATCAATGGCCATAGATCCTCCGGTTGATCAGGCCAGACAAAAGCGCCCGCAAGTTCTTGAACGGTGGGTGGCTTATCCTTTAGATTCAGGTAGGGTTTTTCAAGATAATTTGCCAAACCCTTTAATAGGGGATGGTAGCCAAATAGGGTTTTGATGTGGTTAAAGAGTGTGGGCGTTTGGACATCATCTAGCTTGCCAATGCCGCTAATCCAAACGGAATTGATTGTTGGTATTCCGCGTTCCTCACGCGATTCGTTTACAAAATGAATATGCCAGAGCATCTGTATTTCGTTTTGTAATTTTCTCCAGAGCTTGGCAATGCCATTTTCATCTGTATCCCTAGGGAGCCACCAATCGATATTACGACCATGAGACTGTTCGACGCTGTGGGTTTCCAAGCTGGTAAAGGGGCCGGCAGAGATGAACCAGTAGTGTGTGCCGGCATAAATGATGTTTTGCTTAAAGTCTTCCGTAATAAACTCTTGGGCTGCCTTGAGCAGGTTAACCGACTCTTCAGGTGTGATATCAATGAGATTTTGATGGAGTAAGACAAGATGGTCTCGGGTTGCGTGCAGGTGGATGGGTTGTAGGCAAGCAATAACATCTTGTGGATTGGGTTTGATGGTTTCCCCGTTTTGTCCCATTAGGAGAAGGGGAGCTGCAGGTACTTTTTCACCAATTAAAAACCGTTCATGAGGCAAGCCCATTAAAGGTTTGATTTCAAGCGTTTCTTGAGTTTGGTTGCCGGCCTTGTCATCCAGAAGTTCCTCGTCGATAAAGTCTTCTCCGGAAAGCATCAAGGTTAGGCGACGTGAAATGGGTAAATTGGCGTTCATCCATTGATTTTAGGTGGCATTTGACTAATCCATACACACTATCGCGCGATTCACTAAACTGTGGGGATGTTAAGACTTCCTATTGAATTTGAGATTGGCCTCAGATACACCCGTTCCAAGCGCCGCAAGGCCGTAGGGCGCCGTGATGGTTTTTTGTCATTTATATCCGGTATTTCTACGGCGGGGATTGCGCTTGGCGTAGCCGCGCTGATTGTGGTGCTATCGGTGATGAATGGATTTCAGAAAGAGGTTCGTGATCGAATGCTGTCGGTTTTATCTCATATTGAAATTACCGCACCTGATGGTTTGGCCAACTGGGAGCCTCTTGCAGTGCGCGTAGCAGAGCAGCCGCATATTCTTGGTGTAGCGCCTATGGTGAGTTCTCAGGGTTTATTGAGTCGAGGCGGCGCGATGCGCGGGGTTGCATTAAGAGGGGTATTGCCAAGCGATGAAGGAAGGGTCTCTGAATTGCCCCGCCAATTTACCGTTGGGAGCATTGATGATTTAAAGCCCGGAGAATTTGGTGTGGCTTTGGGCTCTCAATTGGCTAGCATGTTAGGCGCTCGCGTAGGGGAAAGGGTGAATTTAATTGTTCCTGAAACCGATCTCACTCCTGCAGGAGCAATGCCAAGGGTACGTACTTTATCGGTTATCGGCATTATTGATACCGGGCATTACGAATACGACAGTTCTTTGGCGGTGATGCACTGGCAAGATGCGGCGGCATTGCTGAGGCTGCACGATCCATCCGGCCTTAGGGTTAAGGTCGATAACATGCAGCGTGCTCCGGAAATTGCCGCCAACCTTTCCTTGATGATTCCGCAAGCATTGTGGATAACCGACTGGTCAAGAACCAATCGAAATTGGTTTACCGCCGTTCAGACTGAAAAGAAGATGATGTTCATTATTCTCACGCTCATTATTGCTGTGGCTGCATTTAATTTAGTGTCAACCTTAGTAATGACGGTAAATGAAAAACAGGCAGACATCGCGATATTGAGAACTATGGGAGCGAGTCCCGGACTGATTCAGCGTATTTTCTTGGTGCAGGGACTAGCAATCGGTTTACTGGGATCGTTGGCAGGGGTGGCATTGGGCTTGTTGATTGCACTCAATATCGATGTGATCGTTCCTGCTATAGAGGCAATTTTCCGCGTGCGGTTTTTACCGAGGGATGTGTACTTCATTAGCGAGCTTCCTTCAGATGTTCGCTCTGCCGATGTCGTCACTGTAGGACTGATGTCCTTCGGTTTGTCCATCTTGGCAACTTTGTATCCAAGCCGGAGGGCTGCGAATATTCAGCCTGCGGAGGCATTGCGCTATGAATAACATTGCAATTTCGCCAAGCATTGTTTTGAGCGCCCGAGGGCTTGCTAAAACCTATGGCGTTGGGGTGACTGCAGTGGAGGTTCTTAAATCCATCGACCTGGATATTGCTCCGTCCGAAAAGGTTGCGATTGTGGGGTCTTCTGGATCTGGAAAAAGCACGTTGCTGCACCTTTTGGGTGGGCTTGATTCGCCAACAGCCGGCTCGGTTACGCTCGCAGGATCCCCTTTAAAGGGATTGTCCACGGCAAAACTGGATCGATTGCGAAATCAAAGCTTGGGTTTCATTTACCAATTCCACCATTTGCTGGATGAGTTTAGCGCCCTTGAGAATGTCGCTTTGCCGTTAAGGATCCGCGGCTTACTTAGGGAAGAGGCTATGGAACGGGCTGCCAGAATGCTGGCGGCCGTGGGGTTATCGGCAAGGATACAACATACCCCTGGCGAGCTTTCTGGTGGGGAACGTCAACGGGTTGCCGTAGCGCGCGCATTGGTTGGCGATCCAGCTTGCGTATTAGCAGATGAGCCCACGGGAAATCTTGATACCGAAACTGCCGATACGGTTTTTGAATTGATGCTGGAAGTGGCTCGCGAACAAGGAACCGCTTTTGTGATCGTAACCCATGATCCGATCCGCGCTCGACGGTGCGATCGAATCATGCGTTTAGATCGCGGAACATTAAAACCCTTTTCTGAATGAGTTTGGGTATGCGGGGAAATCGTGGTTGGATTGATACCCATTGCCATTTAGACGCTGCAGAATTTAATAATCAATTGCCGCAAATCATTCAGTCGGCCGTTAGCCAGGATGTGCGAGCTATTTTGCTGCCAGCGGTTTGCGCCGAAGGATTTACAGGAGTGAAAAAACTGGCTACCGAATTTTCTGATCGGGTTCCAGGCCTCGTGTATACATTGGGAATTCACCCGTTGTACGTCCATCAAGCGAAAGAGGACGATTTGCAATTTTTGGCCGCACAAATTCAGGAGGCTCTTTCCGACAGTCGGTTTGTTGGAATTGGCGAAATTGGCCTGGATTATTTTGTCGAAGGCCTAGATCAAAATCGTCAGGAAATGTTTTTTCATAAGCAGTTGGATTTGGCGCAAGAATTTAATTTGCCCGTTGTTTTGCATGTTCGACGCTCACAGGACGCAGTTTTGAAGGCATTGCGACAACGCCGTGTTTGCGGTGGAATTGCCCATGCATTCAATGGGAGTTTTCAACAGGCAGAGCAATTTATCAAATTGGGTTTTAAGTTGGGTTTTGGCGGCGCAGCAACTTACACCAGAGCTTTACAAATTCGACGGTTGCTAACGGAGTTGCCGATTGAGAGTATCGTCACCGAGACCGACTCCCCGGATAT
This sequence comes from uncultured beta proteobacterium, assembly GCA_903826775.1. Taxonomy (GTDB): domain Bacteria; phylum Pseudomonadota; class Gammaproteobacteria; order Burkholderiales; family Burkholderiaceae; genus Polynucleobacter. Next base: position 111,810 of record CAIKFU010000108.1, read on the forward strand.
TCCGCCAGCTTGGTTATGGGATTTGCAGGTAAAAGGCGATATTAAAAAGAACCCGCGAAACGAACCCGCATTTTTGCCAAAAATTGCACTTGAATTGGCGCAGATGCGCGGATTGACTGAATTGGATTTTTCCTCGGCGGTTTGGCGTAATGCCATGGAAGCGTTTCCTCGCTGGAGGGGATTATTGGCAAACGGCGTTGCGCAATAGGGATGTAGCAGGGGTTTTCGGTGATGTCTAGGTGGCAATTAATTTTTGAGGGAATGAATATGAAGCAGATTGTTTTGGTAACCGGTGCTACAGCGGGATTTGGTGAAGCCACCGCTCGTCGTTTTTTGGCGAATGGTCATCAGGTGATTGCAACGGGTCGTCGGGTTGAGCGCCTCGAAAAACTGCGTTCTTCCTTGACCAAGGAACAGCAATGCCGATTGCTTACCCTCGCATTGGATGTGTGCGATAGCGCTCAAGTTGAAACGCTATGCACCAGGCTTCCTGCTGAATTTTCTGGTGTCACGGTTTTGGTGAACAATGCTGGTTTAGCGCTCGGCTTGGAGCCAGCCCATCAGGCCCATTTATCCGATTGGGATCAGATGATTGATACCAATATCAAAGGGCTGGTGCATATGACCCGCGCAATATTGCCTGGCATGGTTGAGCGTAAACGGGGCCATGTAATTAATCTCGGTTCTGTTGCTGGCACCTATCCTTATCCGGGCGGCAATGTATATGGCGGCACCAAAGCCTTTGTCCAACAATTTAGTTTAAATTTGCGCGCCGATTTAATTGGAACGCCCATTCGTGTAACTTCGATTGAACCCGGGATGTGTGCTGGAACAGAATTTTCGGACGTTCGCTTTAAAGGCGATGGGGTTAAAGTTGACCAGGTATATTCTGGCGTGGATGCTTTAAGCGCGGATGATGTAGCAGAAGCCATTTACTGGTCCGCGATGTTGCCTAGTCGTGTCAACATCAATGTTCTTGAGTTGATGCCAGTGCAGCAGGCATTTGCCCCTTTTAAGATTCACCGCGGAACCTTCGAGCCCAATTAATATGGAACGAATTGCCAGGGCATGGGGCAGCCTTGTATCTGTGGAAAATACAGGCCGTTTGCAGGACAAAAGTAAGTGCCTTGAGGACCGTATGCCCGATAGGTGTTGTAGTAGGGTCGATATGCGTTAACAGCAACGGCACCAACAATTGCCCCCGCCGCAATTGGAGCCCATCTGCTGCCTTGGTTATATCCACCTCCGCGCCATCCGCCGTGCCAACCACCATATCCATGTGCGTTGGCTGCAAGCGGCAGCGCTACCATGCTGACGATGAGTGCTACGCTTAAAAAGGTCTTTTTCATATTAGCCTCCTATTGATTAAGGCTTGGGTACGTTGTGAACTCTGGGCGTTTCTTGGTATCTCTTATGCCCCTTACCCCAATAACGCTGTCGGAAGTTGGCTGGTTGACGTAGGAAATGAATTTAAAATCGCTTGATTGAATAAAATCCCTTTAGTATGCCTATTAAGGCATTGTTGGACTGATGTATTTGCCTTGCCAGAAAAAAAGCGGACTTAAGTCGTTGTGGTGTCGGTAATTGAGGACCTTGGCAAGAAAAATGAGATGATCTCCGCCTTCAATTTGCCTTTCTGTTTCGCATTCAAAATGGCCTGATGTGCCGGGGAGGATTGCTATGCCGTCTTCCGTGTACGCGCACTGCAAACCCGCGAACTTATCCGAACTGGGACGTGCAAATTGTTCGGAGATGTCCGATTGATCTGCTGCCAGTACATTAACGACAAAACGGGGATTCTCTTTAAAGACCTTATGGCTTGGTGCGTTGCGACCTTGAGACCATAAGATCATGGGTGGATTAAGGGATACGGAATTAAATGAGCTAATTGTGACCCCAAAATTTGTTCCCGACTGGTCGCGCGTGGTGATGACCGTTATTCCCGTACCAAAAACCCCCAAAGCGTTTCTAAAATCCCGCTCGTCATAGTCGATCGATGTCGACTTAACTTTTCGAGTGTTCATAAATATCTGTCCGGGACGTGAAAATCATTTGGGTATAAGTAGGCTATATTATTGATCAAGTGATTAATTTATTCCTTTAGGGGGTCTTTACATGCATTTAGTTTCGAATGATCTGGCAAATACCTCCTTTATTCTCGAAGGCAAACAGAATGCGCCAGTTTTGGTGATAGCCAATTCCATGGCGGCTACCCCGGAAATGTGGGATGCCCAGATCAAGTCCTGGGCTCAAGATTTTCAATTGCTGCGGTATAGCTACAGGGGACATGGAAAAACCCCGGCGCTTGGTGAGGATCTTTCCGTAGCCGATTTAGCTAATGATTTGTTTAGTTTATTGGATCAATTGAATATTCATCAGTTTCATTATGTTGGCCTTTCCTTGGGCGCCATGCTGGGTTTATATGTTGCCGCCAAATATCCCCAGCGGATTAAATCGTTGGTAGCGGCAAACTTTAAGTCATTCCAAACTGAGGCAACTTGCGAAATTTGGGAACAGCGCATTTCCCTCGTGAGGGAGAAAGGGGTAGATGCAATTGCAGATGGTACGGTCGATCGATGGTTAACCGCTTCGTTTCGTCAGTCGCACCCTGAAGTTGATGATCAGATTCGCGCCATGGTTCGCTCTACGTCAACGGAGGGATACATCGCCTGCTGTAAGGCTGTAAGGGATTACGATGCGAGATTGTTTATGGCACAAATCGAGTGCCCCGTGTTGTTGATAAGCGGCTTGGAGGATGTAGCTGCTCCTGCAGCTGAATTTGCAGAGATTCAAGCTGCTATTAAAAACAGCGTATATCTTCCGTTAAATGCCGCCCACCTTTCCAATGTGGAGTGCCCCGATCAATTCTCCAGTGCGGTATTGGGTTTTATAAAAAAGAATTCTTGAATGGTCAAAAGAAAGTGCATCTCAATTATTTGATAAGGCTCTGTGACATTGTGATGGGTTGCGCTAATTTTGCAAAACAAAGAGTCAAGCCACTTTTGGAAAGCGGGGATTTTGACCCATTGGTTTTCACCAATGGGGTGTTTGGCAGGGCTGCATTAGAATCAATCCACTCATTGAGGTAACCCGTCGATTTCCGTTGGTAGACATGTAAATGATTTCAATAGCAAAAAATACCTCTAAAACAGTCAAGCCCAGAAGACGTTTAAAACGCGAAGATCGCGAATTGGAGATAGCCAAAGAGGCTGTTCAATTTTTTGCGGAATTGGGTTTTGATGGCGATACCAGGGAGTTGGCTCGCCGCTTGGGGGTTACCCAATCCTTAATATTTCGGTATTTCCCAACCAAAGCAGCGTTAATTGAGCGTGTATATCAAGAGGTGTATGTTGGTCGTTGGGACCCAAGCTGGGAATCCATTATTTCGGATAGAGCCATATCGTTACAAGATCGATTAACCCGACTTTATAAGGATTATGCACGCACCGCCCTTACCTACGATTGGGTCCGCATCTTCATGTTTTCGGGGTTAAAGGGTGAGGATATCAACACCAGGTACTTGAAGTTTTTAAGAAGCAGGGTGCTTGAACCTGTTGTGGCAGAAATGCGTGCGGATTTTGGTTTGCCAGGATTTGAACAAAGTCCGCTTACCGAAGAGGAGGTTGAATTGGTCTGGGGAATTAATGCCCGAATCTTCTATCTTGGGCAAAGAATCTGGATATTTAACATGCCTTTGACCATGGATTCCGACAAGATTATCGAGGACACGATTATTTCGTTTTTAGCTGGTGCAAGGCAGCTATTGCCTGAATTGGTAGTGCAACCATCCAGTCTTTAAGGTCGGATTTCTCCGGAGTTATCCCCCCTCTTTAGGGTAAGCACTTATTTATATAGATCGAATGATCATTTAGATTCAAGAACCACTTAAAATTAGGCGATTAAGGGTTTAGATCCCATTGTGGCTATTGGTACTGCAGTAGTTCAAATTTTTCCAACAACTTCTTATGTCTGGACTGCGCTTATGAGCTTCGCAAATTCAAAAACCAACTTGACTCAACTGGTGTTGTTTTCAGTTGCAACAGGGCTAATGCAAAACGCTATAGCGGCCACCGATCCTGGATTGGATCCGGATAACACGGTCTATAAACGCATGGTGACTCAAGGCCCTGCGACAAAAATTATCGAAACGTTATACAAGTGTCCTGTTACGGTTGCAAATCACCGTTTAAGTTCTGTTGGCCAAATCACTGCTACCGACGGAACGGTGATAACGATGCCTGCAGAAACCGCACTTCAAAAAGGCTTGGGACCCAAGAGCGCGGACCTGTATAGCGAGTGCGCACAGATAACGCCAAAAAATACCGCTGAAGTGTCTGCTGCGGGCGTTAATGTTGTCGAGGTTGATAAAGATGGCGAGGTTATTACCGGATATATCGTTGCGGATAACTATTATGAAATGTGGGTGAACGGAAAGCTGGTATCGGTTGATAACACGCCCTATACGCCGTTTAATTCAGCCATTGTGAAATTCAAGGTAAAAAGGCCGTATACGGTGACCTTTTTATTAGTCGACTGGGATGAGCATCTGGGGCTGGGCATGGAACAATTTCCAGTGCCGGTTACCGAAAAGACAAGCCAATGGTATCCGGGGGATGGGGGTTTGATTGCTAAATTTAGCGATGGAACCGTTACGGACAGTTCATGGAAGGCGCAGACTTTTTATATTGCACCGTTAAATAGTCCGGATGAGGTGGTTGAAAAAGGGAATGTTCACGATACTCCGTTAAAGGGCAGGGTTCATCCATTTGCCAAAAAGCCAGATTGCCAGGATAAGTGCTTTGCTGTGCATTACCCAATTCCGAGCAATTGGCAGTCAAGGAGATTTAATGACTTGAATTGGCCACGCGCTTGGGAATACACAGATGAGGATATTGGTGTAAATGCACTTCCCGCATACACGCGCTATCCAGAGTTATTTGCTGGCGCTAGATGGATCTGGACGCAAAACTTGGTTTTAGACAATGTTGTTATTGCTCGAAAGACTGTCCGCTAGTGGGTGGTCGCATGATCGATAGAAGATACAAATAGAAATATATGGAGAAAAAATGAAGCAAATTAATCTTGGAATTATCGGTACGGGTTGGTGTGGGGGCATTCGCGCTGAAACAGCGGGGCGCAATGCGTTGGTCAAGGATATTCACATTTCCGAAACCAATGAGGTGCGTCTAAAAGAGATGGCCAAGCTTGTGAATGCGAAGACGGCAACGACAAATTACCAAGATCTTTTGAAGATTGAGGATATCGATGCCATCATCATTTCCGCGACCCCAGAAACGACCCATTATCCAATGGCACGCGACGCGCTTCTTGCCGGTAAGCATGTTTTTCTTGAAAAGCCAATCGCATTGGAATTGGCAGAAGCTGATGAGTTGATTGCCTTAGCAAAAAAATCGAATCTTAAATTTACGATTGGTTATTCTCAGCGATTTAATCCGAAATTTGCCTATGTAAAAAAATCAATTACGACTGGGCAGATCGGTAAGCCGGTCAGTATTTTGGTTAGTCGCCACATTACCCGCAGTTTGGGCAAGAAAATTAGTGGCCGGGTAAAACTTTCTCCTGCTGCTATGGAGTCTACACATGATTTGGACTTCGTTTTTTGGTGTTTGGAGCCCGCAAAACCGGTTAAGGTTTATTCGCAAGTGAACTATGGCGCGATGCGCGAATCTACTGGGGCCGATATTCCTGATACCCAATGGATTACGGTCACTATGGATAGCGGCTTGTCGTTTGTGGTGGGTGGTGGTTGGAGTTTACCTCCAGGCTACCCCAATTTTTCCAGCACCTGGATAGAGTTTATTGGTACTGAAGGTGCTTTGTTGGTTGATGACAGTCATAAGGATGTTGTCCTCAATACCATGGAAAAGGGGATGCAGTTGCCGATGTCCACCATGCCAGGGGAGCAAGTTGATCATGTGTATGCAGGACCAATGGCTTATGAAACCATTCATTTCATCGAAGCGGTAGCGCTTGATCGTCCTGTGTTGGTTACTGGCGAACAGGCGCGGCAGGTCATGGAGGTTTATATGGCGGCCGATATTTCTGCTGAAACGGGCAATCCTGTGCATTTGCCTTTGCCTCAGGAAATGCTGAAAGTGGTAGCGGGTTAATCGAGAATGAGGGATCGCCAAGCAAAAAATATTGGGCTGGCAATTGTTGGTGCGGGTAGAGTAGGGTTGTTTCGGGGGGAAGTAGCCGCAAGGCATCCCCAAGTTAGTTGGATTGGAATTGCAGAAAAGAATCCAGAGAGAGCGAAGTTTGTCGCCGAAAAACTCAAAGCCGATTTTGTTACTGATGACTATCTTGAGTTACTCAATCGCCCCGAGGTCAATGCGACGATAATTTCCACGGATGAGCATCTGCATGTCGCCCCCGTCCTTGCAGCGGTTGAGCGTAAGCATTCGTTGATGATCGAAAAACCGCTTGCAACCGATTTGGGTGACTCGGCGAAGGTTCTTGCTGCCATTGAGGCGGCGGGAGTGGATGCGGTGGTGGGTTATACGCAGCGCTTTCGCCGGCGTTGGTTGGCTGCAAAAGAAAAAGTTAGAACAGGCCAGCTTGGGGATGTCACTTTGGTTTCTTCGCGCGCATTTATGAATCGCTTGGTGGCGATCGATAACTATAAGCGTACGGATCATCCTGAAAAAATATCACCCATGGTTATTTCTGGAACCCATGCGCTTGATATCGTTATGTGGATGATGGAGGGGAAAACCCCTGTCGAGATTTATGCGCGTTCTATAAGCAAGGCACTTGGACCAGAGTGGAATGGAATTGATGCAACGTCTGGAGTTATTACCTTTTCGGATGGAACAATTTACCAGTCAACCATTTCATGGGCTCTTCCAGTAGTTTGGCCAGGCGCAGTCTATAGTCTAGATGTGGGAATTGTTGGTACGGAAGGTGTGCTGACGATCGATGACACTCATAGGGATATTGTGTTGGCTACGAGTAAATCTCAGGGTGAGGGGTACGCTCCAGATGCAGCACGTCGAGTCGATTTTATGGGAAGCTATCCCCCGGGAGATATGGCAATGGGAGAATTGCGCGGACCCATGCGTGAAGAAACTGAGTCGTGGCTTAATCGTGTTTCATTGAACTTACCGACACCAGCAGCAACCGCTGCTGAGGCGCATCGAAATCTCATGCTGACCAAAGCATTCGATTTATCAGCAAGATTAAAAAAACCGATCAAACTCCCAATTGGTCCCGAGGACGATATTTATTGAATTCATTAATTGAATGTGTGGAAGAGACAAGTGAAGACTAAAAATTCTAGAAATCGAATCACAGTAATATTTGCAGCCTTAGTGATGGGGTTAGGTTTTACGATGGGCGTTATGGCGCAATCCGCCTACCCCAATAAGCCAATTAAGATGATTATTCCGTTTGCTCCTGGTGGCGCATCTGATTTTATTGGGAGAATCCTTGCCGTCAAGATGGGGGAGATTTTAGGCCAGCAAATCGTGGTTGATAACCGATCAGGCGCAGCGGGAAATATCGGAATGGAGATTGCCGCTAAATCTGCTGCAGATGGGTATACGATATTTTTAGGCAATATTGGAACGGCGGCTATTAATCCAGCGCTCTTTCCGAGTTTAAATATCAACCCCCTAAGGGATTTTGATGTGGTGACAGAAGTTGCCGATGTTCCTAGTGCATTAATCGGAAATTTGGATTTCCCGCCCAACAATGTGCATGAGTTGGTAACTTACTTGAAAGAGAATCCCGGAAAGTTTAATTTTGCTACTCCTGGAGGTGGTAGCGCAAATCGTCTTGAGATGGAGATCTTCATGAAGACGGTGGGTGCGAAAATGGTTCATGTGCCTTATAAAGGTGGCGGCGGACCGGCAGCGATTGGTGTCATTGGTGGTGAAACCCAGTTGATGTTTAATACCCTGCCTTCAGTAAAGCAATTTATGATTGCCAATAAGGTAAAAAGTTACGCGGTTACCAGTGCAACAAGACAACCCGGATTGCCCAACGTTCCGACGATGTTGGAGTTGGGTTATCCGGATTTGGTTACCGGATCCTGGCAGTGTATTTTTGTACCGATAGGTACATCGAGCGCTATCGTGAAGACGTTATTTGCAGCAATTACCAAAGCGCTTGATACGCCAGAAATGAAAGAACGCATTTCTAACGGCGGAGCTAACGTTGTTCTGAGTAAATCTCCTGAGGCAGCAAAAGGTTTTGTTAGTGCAGAAATTCAGCGTTGGGGAAAAGTCGTCAAGGAGTCGGGCACTACCCCTGATTAGTTTTTGACGAAGTGAAAAGTGGGCGGACGATTGATCCACTTTTCCAATTGGCTGCACAACCTTCATTATTTACAGGGTTTCCTTTACGGCAAATCATTTGAATTTGGGCTCGTCCTTGTTTAAGCGGAAAGCCACACAAAGAAATGGTTTGATTATTTAACCGCAACCATTTTTTGTGAGTTTACGGACGTAACGATTGCCTCGAACAGGGAAATGGCATGCCCCATCTCCTTGGGGCTGATCGGGTATGGTATTGCTGCGCGGTCAGGAGTGGGTATTGCTTTTGCGAACGCTTCAAGTTCTGCGCATACGGAATCCATCGCGGGGTTGATGAACCGCTCTGTTCTTCCTCCTCGGAATCGAACCACCACTTCATTTTCCCCAAGCGCCTCGACAGAGGCTTCATCCCCAAATACATGGACTCTCCAAAATATGGGTGTAGCCCTGACCATTGCAAAGTATCCGCTGATGCCATTTTTAAATCGAACGGAGACGGATGTTGCATCCCTTGGGTCTTTTCCAGTTCTCATGCTGCTCACCATGGCCGTTACTTCTTGCGCAGGTCCGGCGATATTGACAAAAGCGTCGATGATGTGAATGCCCGTTCCGGTTAGTCCGCCCGCAGGGGATTCCTCGGGAAGATCTCTCCATTGTGAGAAAAATTTCGTTGAATGCTCATTGCTGTAGTGGCCTTCTACATGGAGAATTTCTCCGAGCGCTTTGCTTTGAACGATTTCCCTAAGCTTAACCATGGAAGGCCAAAATCGTTTATTTTGGCCAACGGCTAAAGTAACGCCATTCTCTTGGCAAGCAGCTATTGCTTGTTGAGCGTCCTCATGGGTTAGCGCTAAAGGTTTCTCGCAAAAGACGTGCTTGCCAGCTTTTGCAGCCGCAATGATTTGCTCTGCATGAAGGGTGTGTGGCGTTGCCAAAACAACCGCCTGAATGCTTTTGTCTTGAAGCGCGTCTTCAAATTCGCTCGCTAATTGCATGCCTTGAATATTTGCAAACTCCAAAGTAGCTGGATCAATCTCCTTCGTTACACCAAGGCTAAAGCGAATTTCAGTGTTGCCTTGAACAGATTTAGCCAGATTTTTACCCCACCAGCCAAGTCCAATTATTGCTGCGTTAATCATCGTGATCAGTCTTTATTAAGTGAAATGAAAAATTAAATCAACAGCCTATTTACTGCAAGTTCATCAACCTCAATCCCAAGTCCTGGGGATTTAGAGATTGTATAGACCCCATTTTTTGGGGTGGGTGGGGTTTTTACTACATCCTCTGCAAGATATAAGTGACTTGGACTGACGCCCCAATTGACATTATTCAGTACGGCACTTAATTGCAGAAGAGCAGCAGATGCAATGCCTGTTTCGGCAATTTTTCCCGAAAGGTTAATTTGCAAGTTGAGCGATTCGCAAATATTTCCGGCGGCAATCACACCGCTGATACCGCCTAGTTTTAATGTTTTCAGAGATACCCCTGAAATTTTTTCCGCGGCGTATTTCAAGATATCCTGGGAGGAAGTGATTGATTCGTCAAGTCCGACTTGAACGATATTTAATTTGATGAGCTGCCTTAATCCATCAAGGTCATCTTTTGCCAGAGGTTGTTCTAGAAACTCAAAATCGGCGGGTGCAACCGCTTCAGAGTAATCAATAGCTTGTTTGCAGGTATAGCCTGTGTTTGCGTCGCCACAAAGACGTACTTCTCCCCCTAGCGCCGAACGCAGAGCCAAAGTTGATTCGATATCTTCTTGGAGTGATTTGACGCCCAATTTGATTTTGAAGAATCGATATCCTTGATCGTAGCGAATTTTTGCTTCCTCAATATCGGATTTAATGGATTGGGTTCCAATAAGCCAAAGTGGTGCAACTGATTCTCTTCGCATTCCGCCAATGAGCATGTGGGTTGGAACTCCAAGATGTTGCCCTGCTAGGTCGTATAAAGCCACGTCAACCGCACCTATCGCACTTTTTCCTTTTTTTGCGATTCGAAATAGTGCTGAGGTGATGCCGGATAAATCCAGCGCATTTTTTCTTAATAGATATGGGGCGATTTCCGAATTAAAAATCCCAACCATATCTTGCAAAGTAGCGCCACCATGACTTGGTGCAGCAGGCGCTTCGCCCCAGCCTACCAACCCGCTATCCGATTCAATGCGTATAAGCAAATTGTCTGAATGGCGAATCTCAATTCCGGACATGAGCATGGGTTTAATCAGAGGAAGCCTGACACCAAAGGCGTCTACGCGCTTAATCAACAGCGGCGCAATTTCATTTTTTTTAATCATATTTAATTCGTTGCCATACATGGAAATTGGGAGGCGGTGTTATTGGTTTTTAAATTGCATTGCGACGAATCGCTTCATAAATGATTGCGTTATCCATTTTTTCTTCCCCTTGTTCAACGCAGGATTTAAGCAATCGGATATACATATTTGCTAAAGGGAGGTGTTGGTTGGAATTTTTAGCTAAGTCCTGAATGAGGCTGAAATCCTTGAGGCTTTGGTCTACACGACTTTGCGGCTTTTGGTAATTACGTTGAATCATTAGGGGTCCCTTGATTTTCATTACGCTTGAAGCAGCAGCTGAGTGTTGAAATATATTCAGTAGCTTTTCCGGGTCAAGGCCAATGCTGTTTCCAAAACTCAAGCCCTCGGCTAGAGAGGCACGGTGAAGTCCTAGAACCAAATTAATGGCAAGCTTGGCTTTGCTTGCATCGCCAACATTGCCTATGTAGTGCCGATTTGGGCACAGCAAGTCCAAGAGATTGGACAATTCATTGCATAAATCGATGGATCCGCCCATTAGGCCTAAGCAATCACCTTTTGTTACCTGCATGCTAGTTCCTGAAATGGGTAGCTCGAGAAATGGGAGGTGGGCGTTGGCGCAACGTAGTGAGATTCTTAAAAGCTGCTCGGGGTCGCAAGTGCTTGTACAGATGATTTTAGGGGGTGATGCAGTTTGGCAACCATCAGCCAATCCATTCGGCGAAAAGATGGCTTCTTCAACTTGATTGGTATCAAAAACGCAAAGCAATATTACCGAGCATGCTTGAGCCAATTCAGATAGGCTGTTGGCTATCCGATTGGTGCCGAACTCTGCACAGCGATCCGGATTTGGATCGTATCCCATCAAGCGGTATTGAGGATCTTTTATCCTGCTGGCAAATGCCTGACCCATTAGCCCCAAGCCAACGATTCCAATTGTTTCCATAGTTGATGCCAGATTTAAGGTAAAGGTTGAAGTCTATGCATCAAGGTAATAGGTCAGTAAAAGGACTGTCTATCGTTTCTTGCATCAGTTGATCTGCTGTCCAGGATTCGTATTTTTGCGTTTGAGAGCGAATCACTGAAACCATTTCCTTGGCTGGGTAGTTTCCTTTTTCAAGTCGTGCGATCAGGCTTGATTCAACGCCCCCCACTTTTTCCTTCCAGCGGATTTGTTCTGCATTGCTCAGGGAGATAAATTGCATTCCCGATTTTTTAAACTCTTCACGGGCTTTTGCTCCAGCAAGCCCATAAAATAATTGCGCTCCGGCTTGAGCCAAACTTCTGAGCCATTGGTTGAATATCGGTTTTAGTTCAGGCGTTAGGCGATTAAAGAAATCTCTGGATAGCCCATATTCAAGATTTACCCTAACCAGATTTGCCGAGGTTCGGAATTTGGCGCTTCGATAGATGCCGACGGTATGGGCGGCACTATCGGAGATCGACATTGCGAAAACTGTATCTGATTCAAATTGCTGTTTTGCTTCTGGGGTGCTGCATCCAATGGGTATGGCTCCTAAGGCTGCAAACACTTCGGATTCAACGCCATTGCTGCACGCTATCTTTTTTCCAGCGATATCTTCAAGGGACCGAATGGGCTCCTTGCTAAATAGGTTGTATTCGCTGGTTGCCACCATGCGGCCCATGAGGACGCCTTGACGTTCAAAATCGGGTCGAAAGTACTGTTGATACAGCGCTTCAGAAACTGCCGTAGCTACTTCAGCAGACGGGAATATAAATGGCAAACTTAACGTCTGCGCGGCTGGAAACGCCTTGTCATCCCATGCGGAATATACGGGGCACATGTCGGTGAGGCCATTTTTAAGCGCTTCAATGCCATCCCTTTCCTTGTGCAAGGAACCACTCCAGTGGCCCTCTACCTTAATTGCGCCGCCGGTCATGATTTCAAGGCGTTTAAATGCTGGCTCAAATACGTCTTTTACTGCAGGTGATGATCCTGGAATGTGGGCGCTGATTCGTAACGTAAGTTCAGTATTCCTGTTGCCGTGAATTTCGGATGCACAGTCGAGCCATTTTCGCGCAACGGTAGTTTTGCTAAGAACCTCCTCAACCGAATCATCCGAACCAATTTGTAAGCCATCCATGTTAATCGTCCGCTTTTAAGTTTGCTTCTTTGACAATGCGTCCATATCGATTTATTTCGTTCATATAGAACTTGGAAAACTCAGCCGAAGTACCGCCAATCACTTTAAAGCCTTGGCTTTCTAGGCGGGAACGGTATTCTGGTTGAGAAAGAATGGCTCCAGTAACTTCATTGATTTTTTTCACAATAGCGGCCGGGGTTTTTGCCGGCAAGAAGATGCCAAACCAGGTTTCCACCTCAACACCGGGAACGCCAACTTCGGCAAGGGTTGGAATATCGGGCGCCATAGGCGATCGGGTGGCGGAAGCTAATCCTAATGCACGGATTTTTCCACCGTTTAGGTGTTGAATGGCGAGTGGGAGAGTCGGAAACATCGCGTCAACTTGTCCCGCTACGGTATCGCTTAAGGCTTGAGCAGTGGATTTATAGGGTATGTGGGTGATATTGGTCTTCGTTGCGATTTTAAAGGTCTCGCCGCCAAAATGCCCGATGCCGCCATTACCCCAAGAGGCGTAGTTCAATTGCCCCGGTTGTTTTTTTGCAAGAGCAATGAATTCTTGCGCCGTTTGGGCGTTGACCTGAGAATTGACGATTAGGACCAGGGGGACGGATGCGATTTGTATGGCGGGGATAAATGCTGTTCGGGCATCGTATGAAGGCTTGCTATTCATCCAGGGGTTTGTTGCAATCGATGTCGACTCGATCATGATGGTGTAACCATCCGGTTTGGCCCTGGAAAATAGTTCTTCTCCAATGGATCCATTGGCTCCAACCCGATTATCAATCACAATGCTTTGTCCCAATTGTGTGCCTAGGGCGGGGGCAAGCATGCGGGCAAGCAGATCCGCTGTTCCTCCTGCGGACATTGGAACAATAATGGTGATTGGTCGATCGGGATAGGTTGAAGTTGATTGAGCCTGTGCTGAGTGGCATAAGACAACAGCAACGGCGGTAATAAGTGTCTTATAGAGGTGCACTTTTTTGTCTCCCCCACCATTGATTGGTGATTTCTTTTTGTGTAGAGATAGATCCTATTACCGTTGTGCGAAAGTGACCAATACTTTTTAAATCGTCGACCTATCACAATTTGTTATGGCAGATTTCTATCGGAGTAAGATGCCAAATATGGAGCTAAGAAGCATTAAATATTTCATTGGGGTTGCCGAGTTAGGGAGCATTTCCAGGGCGGCCGAAGAGTTGGGCGTTGTTCAGCCCGCCTTGACCCGTCATATTAAGCAACTCGAGGAGGAGCTTGGCGTAACGTTGTTAAACCGCTTACCAAGGGGGGTTCAGTTAACTGCCGCTGGTAGGGAGTTTTTAGAATATTGCCAACGCATTACCGATGAAGTGTCTCGTGCTAAGCACGAGATGACGACTTTGGGAAGTAAGCCCAAGGGAAGTCTGGTATTTGGCGCTTCACCGACACTTGGACAGGTCCTGATGCCGGCAATTATTGAACAGTGCCTATTGGAATTTCCCGGAATATTTCTGAGGGTGATTGAGGCCCGCAGTATTCGATTGCATGAATTACTGCTAACGGGCGCCATCGATATGGCGATCTTAACCAATCCAGTAGGCTCTCATCGATTGAATTTGCAACCGCTGGTATCCGAACCTTTATGCGTTGTTGGCAAGAGCGGTTGGTGTCCCAAGGAAAATCGGATTGAACCAAGCAGGCTGGCTGATATTGCACTCGTATTAACGCCCGGTATGCGCGCATTGGCTGGCGGTGAGTCGCAAGGGAAAAAAGTCCGTTTAAACGTCATTGCAGAGATTGAATCGATAGAGACCATCCGGTGTATTGTGAAGATGGGAAAGGCGCTGACAATCGTTCCGGCATCGGCGTTCCAAGAGGACATTGCGAACGAATCTTTGCAAGCCAATCGAATCAATATGGCAGATCGCCAAAGGGATCTTGTGCTGGCTTCCCGTACAGACAATGCGGATTTGCCGGCAGTTAGGGAGCTTTCGCGAATTGTTCGCGGTACTGTCAAACTAAAAATGCCGCAATAATTTATTCGTCTTTAATGTTGGCTGCTTTGATGACGCGCGTCCAGCGCGCAATATCGGTTTTGAGGAAGTTTTGAAATTCTGTCGACGTGCCCCCAACGGCTTCTGCGCCGAGGTTTTTCATACTGGCAACCACATCTGGACTAGCAAGTGCCTTCGTGATCGCGGTGTTGAGGCGTCTTACGATGAGGTCTGGGGTGCCTGCAGGAGCGAAATAACCAACCCATGGCGCAGTTTCTTCGAAGCCCTTAAAACCCACTTCATTCATCGTTGGAACGCCAGGAAAATCGGGGTTGCGAACCTTTGTTCCTGTAGCCAATACGCGAATGCGATTATTTTTTGCTAACTCTGGAACGCCAACGATTGGGTAAAACATAAAATCGACACGCCCAGCCATCACGTCAAACAATGCAGGACCGTTACCCTTATAAGGAATGCTAGTCATTTGTAAATGGGCTTCTTCCGCAAATAATTCGGCCGTAAGGTGACCAGAGCTGCCGTTGCCGGAAATGGCGTAATTCACCGCGCTCGGACGGCTTCGTGCATCTTGAATGACGTCAGTCACCGATTTATAAGGGGAGTCTGGACTTGTAACCATGACCATCGGCAAATTGGCTACTTGCTCAATTGCGACGAAATCTTGCAATGGCCTGTAAATATTTTTTTTGAGGATTGGGTTTACGTTGAAATGAAGCGATGCACAAAACAGGGTGTATCCATCCGGAGGGGCATGCAAGGCGGCATTAGTGGCAATCATGGAATTTGCCCCTGCAATATTTTCAACAATGACTGGCTGCCCTAGGTTGGCAGTCATTTCCTTAGCGAGCACTCTTGCAATGACATCGGTTGGCCCGCCTGCGGTAAATCCAATAATTACCTTGATGGGCCTATTGGGATAACTGCTCGCGGAATTGTTTTGCGCAAGTGTAGGATTACCCATTGCGAAAGCAAAGATAATAACAAAACAGGTCAATAAATATCGCTTATTCCGGTTCATTCGTCATCTCCCATAATTATTCGTGCGCGACTATTTTGGAGTGTCGTGTTGGCGTACTAATTATTTTTTGGTTTATTGGGGTTAGTTGTTGCTTTGATTGATATCTTAACTGTTTAGGCTGAAATACTCTGATTTGACACATCGTGAGCTATATTTAGATATGGGTAAGAAAATTAAAGCGATTTCGATTGGCTTGGTTCTGTTATTTGGCATTACCGCGCTTAGTGTTTGGTATCTAGCATCCTCAATCAATCCTGCACAACTGACAAGGCTGTTAGCTTCAACTGTAAAGGATGCAACCGGACGCGACCTGAGGGTTTCCGGTCCAGTGAATTTATCTATTTTTCCTTCTTTGGGGATTACCGCTGGGGATGTATCGCTGAGTAATGCGCAATGGGCTATCGATACCGATATGATCAAGCTCAAAGAGATTAATTTGAATGTAAAGCTCCTGCCTTTACTGAGTAAGCGTGTTGAAATCAATCACATCGATCTTCATGGATTGGAAGTAAACCTTCAAACCAATCGGGCGGGAGAAGGAAATTGGGTATTGAATGCATTAGTTGCGCCTGATGTGAATGCGAAATCTAATACCTCGAGTATTGCAGATCAGGATTTTGGAACAGGGAATCTAATTTCTGCCGAGAGCATCAATGTAACGGATGGTCGCATTACCTATTTAGATAATGCTGATGGGCAAGGCAAAATGGTTGCCAAGAAAACATATGAGATCCAAAAGCTCTCTTTGCTGCCTGGAGGGGAAACGACAGCCATTCATTTAGCGCTTAAGAAAGGGGATATTGATATTACCCTGCAGGGAAAAATTACCGCACTGCATAAAATTATTGCAGACTGGGGTAGGATGCCATTGGATGTTGGCATTGATTGGGATATTGGCTTAAACGGAAAGTCCATTAATGTTGCTGGAAAGATCCATGCTGCCCCCAAGATTTCGCCTAGCTTCGATTTGTCTCTGGTCTCAAAGGAGTTTGATGTTTCACCTTTGGTAAGCCGGTCAACGCTAGGGGCGTCAAAAGATAAAACGTCAAGCAAAATCTTAAATGCAAACTCGAGTGAGGGGAGTATTCCAACGACATCCCCGGCCAAAGATGCAGAAGACTTGAAGCGTGTTTTTAGTGATAACCCGTTGCCGTTTAATTTGCTTCCGGAGGCGAAAGGGAGGGCGATTTTCAACATCGACCGGTTGGGTCTTCCAAATCAGGTGTTGCTGAAAAATTTCAAAGCCGATATTGAAATGGACACCAAAAGAATCGCTATCAATAGCATCCGTTTTGGATTGGGGGGTGGTAGCGCTCAAGGATCCGCATCCTTGTTGAATTTTAAAACGCCATCACCATCCCTATCGATCAAAGGGTTTGCCAAGGGTTTTACCCTTGAGCAGTTGCTTTCTACCACAGCGGCAAAATCAAAGATTGTCGGAGGGGATACCGAGCTTGCCTTTGATCTGAGGAGCACCGGAAGTACCCCGCACCAATTGGTTGGTCGTGCGAATGGTCAGATGCAAATCTCCATAGGTCAGGCTAAATTGGCGACCAGTTTTTTAAATCAAGGCGGCGATTTCTTAATAGCCTTGTTTGATGCCGTGAACCCGTTTCGCAAAAAAGCCAGTGAAACGATTTTGGAATGCGTCGTTGCCTACCTTCCGGCTAAGGATGGCGTTGTGAATATCGCTGATTCTGTCGGGATTCAAACGGATAAACTCAATGTCAGCTTATCCGGTTCGATTAATCTTGGTACTGAGGTGGTGAACCTGAATATCTACCCGCAAGAAAAATCGGGCCTGACAACGGGTTTGGATTTGGCGAATTTGGTCAAGCTGCAGGGGACGCTGACAAAGCCAAGTGTGGGTATCAATAAGGCGGGCGTGATTGATAGCGCTGTTTCAATCGGCTTGGGATTCCTTACCGGTGGCACCTCGTTATTGGCTCAGAATGCAGTCTCAGTGGCGACCAAGACGCAACCTTGTAATCATGCGATGCACGCCTGGTCAAGCATCTATCCCGGTATTTAATATTGCCCAGACCTTAGATCAATACGCCGCCTATAAAAAGGCTGAATAGGGAAATAAAGATGCTGGCGAAGAATGCCGTCCAGAAACTGGATATCGTAAATCCACTGACTATCGATGAAACTAGCATCAATACCAATGCGTTGATGACAAGCAGGAATAGTCCCATTGTTAAGACGGTGAGCGGTAGCGTAAACAGAATAAGCAAGGGCCTAACGATTGCGTTTGCAAAACCAAGCAGCAGAGCTGCAATTACGAGCGAGGAGGTGTCTGTAAAGCGCAGACCGGTAAATACGTAGCTGGCTACCCAAAGCGACAGGGAGGTAAGACCCCATTGGATTAGAAACGGCACTAAATTGCCCATCATGGACCCCTTATTTATTTGTTCAGTCTTCCTAGTATCAACCGAATTTTGATTTTCTTTTATACTGTATATTTATACAGTATATTATGCCATCCAAACAACCCCTTTTCTGCGCCCAGATAAACCTCAGTCAATTGCCAGAGGGATTGGTTCAGGATGCACCTGCTTTTGAAGTCAAATTACTGGCGCACAAATTATCTGCAGGTTTTCCTTCCCCGGCTGGGGATTATGCAGAGAATGGCCTTGATTTAAATGGCTATTTAATTAAAAACAAGCCAGCCACCTTCATGTTTACCGTGCAAGGGGATTCAATGATTGGGGCGTGCATTGAGAGTGGCGACAAGGTGGTCGTGGATCGCGCGCTAAAACCGAAGCACAACGATATCGTGGTTGCTGTAGTGGATAGCGAATACACGATCAAGCGCCTATATAAGCGTCCAGGTTACATTGAATTACGTCCTGAAAACCCCGCCTATCAACCCATGACCTTTCTAGAGGATTCGGATTTGCAGGTATGGGGTGTGGTGGTTGGTGTGGTGAGGCGCTATTCCAGCAGGAATGGCAATGGCCAGTAGTTTTGCAGTGGGCGCTATTTTGCAGGACACTCCTCAGTTCGCCTTAGTGGACGTTAATAATTTCTATGTTTCTTGTGAGCGGGTTTTTTGTCCGCGTTTGCAGAATGTACCCATGGTTGTACTGTCAAATAATGATGGGTGCGCGGTAGCTAGAAGCGCGGAGGTGAAAGAACTCGGCTTGAAGATGGGTACCCCCTGGTTTCAGATGAAGGCTTTAGCCGATCAATATGGCATCCAAGCTTATTCATCGAATTACATCTTGTATGGCGATATGAGTAATCGGGTCGTGTCAATTTTGCGAGATTTTTCCCCTGATATGGAGGTTTACAGCATTGATGAAAGCTTCTTACGTATTGAAAAGGTTTCCCACTTGCATGGAGGGTCTGCCGAGATGGGGAGAGGTATGCGAGAAACAATCAGGCAGTGGACTGGTTTGCCAACGTGCGTAGGGGTCGGCTCCTCCAAGACGCTAGCGAAGTTGGCCAACCACCTTGCCAAAAAAAACCCCGAATTTTCTGGGGTATGCGATCTGGGTTCTTTGACCGATTCAGAGGTTTCTGCTTGGATGGCCCGCGTTCAGGTCGGAGAAGTCTGGGGGGTTGGTCCTCGAATCAGTCAAAGACTTCAGGATATGGGCATTCAAACGGTGCTGCATTTGAAGAGTGCTTCGCCCAAAGACATGCGCGCGCAGTTTGGCGTGGTAATGGAGCGCACTTGCAACGAATTGCGAGGAGTTTCGTGTCTGGAGGTGGGTGATATCTCGTCCCCAAAGAAGCAGATCATGGTCTCCAGGAGTTTCGGTAGGCCGGTTTCATCGATCAATGAATTGAGGCAGTCGGTGGCAGTTCACGTTTCCAGCGCGGCAGAAAAATTGCGCCGGCAAGGGTCCGTGGCTGGTGCTGTGCAGGTATTTATTCAAACAAATCGGTTTGGCGGGGATCTGCAATACAGTTACGGCACTCTGGTTTCTTTAGCCGAATCCTGTGACGACACGCTTATCCTGATTCAATCGGCCCTCTCAGGATTGGGTAGGATTTATCGGGAAGGTTCTCGATACAAAAAGGCTGGCGTCATGTTGACTTTTTTATCGGATAAAAAAACGCAACAAAGAACGCTCTTTGATGATGGTGAATCGAGGAAAAAGTCCGCTCAATTAATGCAGGTCTTGGATTCGATGAATGCAAAATTCGGGAGGGGTGTTTTGCGATCCGGTGCGGTAGGTACATTGCAAGGGTGGGCTATGCGATCTGGTAACCGCTCACCTCGCTATACGACCAATTGGGATGAGTTGCCTATCGTGCGTTGATGGTGCACATGGTATTAATAATGCGGCGGAATTTCATCGCGCAGATTTTTCCCCTCTACGCTGCTGTCACCGTTATTGGAAATCTCTTTTAGGGATTTTATCTCTCGGTAAAGAAATTCAATTTGCTGCTGCTGTTTGTAAACCATTTGGTTCAGCTTTTCAATCAGGTCTTCGGTGAAGCTCAATTTGATTTCCAGATTGGTAATGCGTTCATCTGCTGACATTCTTTGTTCCGATCTTAGTTGGTGAGGATCTCGAATCGACCGTCTTCCATTTCGTTTTTTGGTCTGATCCAAAAATCGTGCGTTTGCATGGATTCGTAAACATAGGCCGGTTCAAGAGTAGCCTCAATATTTGCCAGAAGAACGACCTTATAGAAGCCGCCGGTCTTTAGGTGTTTCAATTTGCTTCCTGGTTTGAAGAGTCCTTCATCGGCTTGCGCCATGCGAGGGTTGATCATAAACAATCACTTTCTTTTTCTAATTTTGATTATTATCAGGGAACTGTGAAATCCATTCCATACTCTATATTAGATTTATCGCCCATTCCCCAGGGAGCTTCGGCAGTTGATGCCTTAAATAATTCACGAGACCTTGCCCAGCATGCGGAAAGGTGGGGTTATACCCGCTATTGGTTAGCAGAGCACCACAACATGACGGGTAATGCTAGCTCCGCAACGGCGGTAGTGATAGGTCACGTAGCCGCAGGCACTTCTTCTATTCGGGTGGGTGCCGGGGGAATCATGCTGCCCAACCACGCGCCTTTGGTTATTGCAGAGCAGTTTGGTACCTTGGCCTCCTTATTTCCTGGGAGAATCGATTTGGGATTGGGGCGTGCCCCGGGCACGGATCAGGCGACGGCGAGGGCATTAAGGCGCGATTTAATGGGCAGTGAAGACGGTTTTGCTCAAGACGTGCGAGAACTGCAGCATTATTTTGATCCTGTAGAGTCGGATCAACTTGTTAAGGCCATCCCAGGCGCCGGATTGGATGTGCCAATTTGGATTTTGGGTTCAAGCCTTTATGGCGCACAATTGGCGGCGCATTTTGGATTGCCTTATGCATTTGCTTCACACTTTGCGCCGGATTACTTATTGGATGCGATGCAAGTGTACAAAAATCTTTTTAAGCCGTCTTCCCAAATTGCGACTCCGCATGCCATGTTTGGGGTGAATGTGATTGCCGCCGATACGGATGAAGAAGCCCAGTATTTATATACAACTTTGCAACAAAACTTCGTCAGAATGCGCCGAAACACTCGCGGGCAACTACCGCCTCCTATTGAAAACATGGACGAATTTTGGGCGCCTCATGAAAAAGCTTCGGTAGAGCATTCATTAGCGTGTTCGGTAGTGGGTTCACCGGAAACGGTCAGGAAGGGTTTGCAGCAATGGCTGGAGAAAACCGGTGCGAACGAGATCATGTTTGCTGGCCAAATTTTTGAGCATAAGGCCAGACTCAGGTCGTTTGAAATTGCCGCCGAGGTTGCAAGATCCTTACGATAAATCGCCGTGGAATTTAATTTCCAAGTGCTATCGTTAAGAGTATTTTTAGAACAACACGTAACTTGATTGAATTTGAATCATTTCTTTTGCTGCCTGTTTTCGTAGTTTTAGAACTTCATTGTCCTTGCTGATCAAAACGGAAGGTCTAAAACTGTAAGCCAGATCAATGAAGATTTGGTCGTCCTCATCTTTGCATGTTAAGGGAGCGATCAATAGGTTTTTATCGTCGATCATGTGAACCAGATTTTTCCATTCAGACAAAATCGTGTTTTGTTCTTTGGCGCTTAATGAAAATACGGGTCGAGAAATGACGTCGGCCAACTCATTAACCGTTTTTTGACTGGCGATTACCTTTATGGTTTTGCTGGAAACGGCTGCATACAACCCTTGCATATGGGGGTCATGGAAAACAAAAAGATCCAACAGGATATTGGTATCAAGGACATAGGTAATATTGACCAGCATGGTTATTGCGCTGATTGATTTATTGAATGTCGCGCCAAATTTCAGGGTTAATGGTTACTTGTCCCTTATCTGTGGATACGTATATTTCGTGATCCTGGGTATTAACATGCAAAATCATGCTGCGTTCAACCAGTTGACTAAGTGCCTTTACTTGGCTATCCGGAACGGCAATAATTTGAAGATTGCGTGCCCGTTCAAGTTTGTTGCGAATGCCTTCCCACCAAATTTTACTGGTATGGCCCGCATAGCAATACACAATCACTTGTTTTGATCTGCCGCAGGCTTTTAAAATTCGCCGCTCGTCAGGCTGGCCAATTTCAATCCAAAGGTCGATGGCGCCGGTTAAATCCTTGATCCAGATATCCGGTTCATCGGTATCACTTAGGCCTTTGGTGAAAACCAGGTCCTCACGCGCTTGAATTGCAAATGCAATGATCCTTACCATCATCCTTTCATCCGTCTCGGATGGGTGTTTGGCGATAGTGAGCGAGTGACTGCCGTAGTAATGTCGGTCAGAATCGGCGACGTGTATGTCGGCTTTGTAAATAGTTGCTCGAAGTGCCATGGCGCACATTATCCCCCTTAAACAACATGAAGCCGATATTCCAAGTATGATTTTGGGAAATAACCATTTTCTGGTGATGCCGATGAATGCCCTCAAAAATCAAGTTGTCCCCAATAATTTGCGACGTTATATTTTGGTCGTTTTATTCTCTGCATTGTTAATTGCATTCTGTTCTACTGCTTTTGCTGTTGATGTTTGGCCAAGCCGACCCGTAAAAATCGTCGTTCCCTTTACCGCGGGCAGCGTTCAAGATGCGTTGGCCAGATCAATTTCAAACGAGTTGGCTTTGTCATTTGGAGAGCCGGTGATTGTTGAGGATCGCGCTGGAGCTGGGGGGACTGTTGGTACCGGTTTAGTAGCCAAGGCACCACCAGACGGCTATACCCTAGTGATGGCTGCAGCCAGCCACAATATCAACGGCACTTTATTTTCAAAACTGCCTTTTGACCCCATTAAGGATTTCACCGGAGCCGCCTATATTGGCAATTCGAGTTACATACTGATGGTGAATTCGGAATTGCCTGTGAAAACGGTAGCCGAGTTTATCTTGTTGGCAAAATCAAAATCTGGCGAATTTAACTATGCCAGCGCCGGAAATGGCAGCGCATCGCATTTGGCAATGGCCTACTTCAACAGTTTGGCAGGAACCAATTTGGTTCATATCCCGACGAAGGGAACCGGCGACGCAATCACCGAGTTGTTGGCGGGACGCGCGCAGGCGGTGATTGCTGCAAATATTGCTGCCTTGCCTTTTGCCAACGATAGTCGGGTTCGATTTTTGGGGGTTTCTTCAGAAAAACCCTCTCCATTCGTTCCCGGCGTACCTCCGATAGGAAATACTGTAAAAGGTTACGCTTTTGATAGTTGGTTTGGATTGCTTGCGCCTGCGGCAACACCCAGGGAAATAATTAACCGAATTTCAAAAGACGTTTCCGGCCTGTTGAGGCAACCAGAAATTATCGATCGCCTAAAGCGGCAAGGCATTGAAATTGGGCACCTTTCTCCCGAAGAATTCAATTTGCTTTTAAAGCGCGATTTTGATCGCATGGAACAGGTGGTCAAGAGTTCGGGGGCAAAAGCCGATTGAATGGAAATTCTGTGTATCGTAGAGCCCTATGATTCGCATTACCGAACTGCGCTTACCAATCGACCACGCTCCAGAGGCGTTGGAAGCGGTAATTTTGAAGCGCCTGGGAATTCCCCCGAAAGAGCTGCTTCGCTTTGAGTTATTCAAGCGAAGTTACGACGCAAGAAAAAACGTTGCCTTAGCATTTATATACAGCATTGATGTGTCGGTTAAAAACGAAGAGTCTGTATTGGAACGTTTTAAAAACGATTTGCATATCCGACCATCTCCGGATACCAGTTACAAGTTCATTACCAAGGTGTCGGCTTCAACCACATTGAACCCCAGTGCTAGGCCGATTATCGTAGGGTTTGGGCCGTGTGGAATATTTTCGGCCTTGCTACTTGCACAGATGGGCTTAAAACCACTGGTTTTAGAGAGGGGTAAAAAAGTTCGCGAGCGAACACAGGATACCTGGGGGTTGTGGCGCAAGAACATTCTTAATCCTGAATCGAATGTGCAGTTTGGCGAGGGTGGCGCGGGTACATTTTCGGACGGCAAACTGTATAGCCAAATAAAGGATCCGAAGTTCTATGGGCGCAAGGTTCTAATGGAGTTTATAAAAGCGGGTGCGCCACCGGAAATTTTGTATGTTGCCAAACCCCATATTGGTACTTTTCGTCTGGTGGGTATCGTGGAGAGGATGCGACAAGAAATTATCGATCTAGGTGGAGAAGTTCGGTTTTCCCAAAAGGTAGTGGGGTTTGACATCCAAAATGAGCAAATCAAAGGGGTTCGCCTAGAGGATGGCGGTGTGATCGCGACCGAGCATGTGATTCTTGCCTTGGGGCATAGCGCAAGGGATACCTTTAAGGCTTTGTACGAAGCCGGCGTTTACATGGAAGCAAAACCTTTCTCCATCGGATTTCGAATTGAACACCCGCAGTCATTGATAGATAGGGCTCGGTTAGGACCGCATGCGGGCAATCCGTTGATTGGAGCAGCAGACTACAAGTTGGTACACCATGCCAAAAATGGACGCTCCGTATACAGTTTTTGCATGTGCCCTGGTGGTACGGTGGTAGCAGCCACATCCGAGTTAAATCGCGTCGTTACCAACGGTATGAGTCAATATTCACGCAATGAACGCAATGCCAATGCCGGAATTGTGGTGGGGATTACGCCCGACGATTTTCCCGGTGGGCCTTTGGCGGGAATTGATTTTCAAAGAGCGATCGAGTCAAAGGCTTTCGAGCTGGGTGGTTCCACATACGAAGCGCCTGGCCAATTGGTTGGGGATTTTTTGGAGGGGCGCGCATCAACCAAGTTGGGCGATGTCATTCCCTCGTATAAGCCTGGGGTGCATTTAACCGATTTGGCAGCAAGCCTTCCCGATTATGCAATTGAAGCGATTCGGGAAGCGATTCCCGCATTTGAAAAGCAGATCAAGGGTTTTTCTATGAAGGATGCTGTGTTAACTGGAGTGGAAACCAGAACGTCTTCACCGTTACGCATTACAAGAGGTCAAAATTACCAGAGTTTAAATATCAAAGGCCTTTATCCGGCCGGTGAAGGAGCAGGGTATGCAGGTGGAATCTTGTCTGCCGGAGTCGATGGTATTAAAGTAGCGGAAGCGGTGGCGTTGGATTACACGCAGATCAATTACCCCTAAGAAAATTAAGTTATTCATGAATGAAACCGTAGTGCAATTCCCAAGCGGCGAAGCCGAAGTGCTATTTCAGCCTGAACTATTAAAGAAATTTGATATCAACGGTCCGCGCTATACATCCTATCCCAGTGCCGATCGTTTTCATGGCGACTTTGGGGAGAAGGATTATTTAGGTGCCCTAAGAAGGGTTGCAAAGGTCAACGAACCGTTGTCCCTGTATTTTCATTTACCGTTTTGTCCCAATATCTGCTATTACTGCGGATGCAACAAGATCATTACCAAGGATCATGGCCGTAGTGCAAAGTACATCAAGTACGTTGGCAAGGAAATGGATATGGTTTGCAGGGCAATGGGCATTGGGGGTGATGGCGAGAAAAAAATTCCCATCACGCAATTGCATTGGGGTGGCGGCACACCTACATTTCTCTCTCATGAAGAGATGATCGAGTTGATGGGTCTTACCCGTGAACATTTTGAATTGCTTCCTGGCGGCGAATACTCAATTGAAATTGATCCGCGCCGAGTTACCGAAAAAGATATCGCCTTGCTGGCGGAACTGGGCTTTAATCGGATTAGTCTTGGAGTACAGGATTTCAATTTAGCCGTTCAAGAGGCGGTACACCGAGTGCAGACCGTTGAAGAAACGCGCGCAGTGATCGATTGGTCGAGGCAATATGGCTTTAAGTCAAGAAGCGTGGATTTGATTTATGGGTTGCCAAAGCAAACCCCTGAGACGTTTATGGAAACGGTCAGCACGGTGTTGGCAATGAATCCGGATCGACTATCGGTTTACAACTACGCCCATTTACCGCATATTTTTAAACCCCAGCGCCGGATACTGGAAACGGAATTGCCGTTGGCCGGGGATAAGTTAATCATTCTTTCCAATACGATTCGTCAATTGGGAGAAGCGGGTTATGTATTTATTGGCATGGACCATTTTGCAAAGCCCGATGATGAATTGGCTATTGCGCAAAGACAAGGCAATTTGCATCGCAATTTTCAGGGTTACTCCACGCAGGCCGAGTGCGACTTGTTGGCCTTTGGGATATCTTCGATTGGGAAGGTGGATGACTCCTATTCGCAAAATGTGAAAACATTGGACGAATACTATGCGGCGATCGATGCCAACCACCTGCCTGTCTTAAGGGGATTGCAGTTAACAAAGGATGATTTATTGCGCCGCGAATTGATAGGTGAGTTGATGTGCCAGTTTGCACTGGATACGGAAAAGTTCGCCCAGGGGCATGGTTTGCATTTCCCGGATTACTTTGCAACGGAGTTACTAGAATTAAAGGGCTTAGAGGAAGCGGGTCTACTTGAGTGGCATGATAAGAAAATCATTGTTCCGATTAAGGGTCGATTATTGGCTCGCCGGGTTGCCATGACATTTGATCGCCATTTAAGAGTCTCCCAGGCACGCGGCACCTATTCAAAGGTCCTTTAATTATTTGATTTGATATAGATCAAATAGAGCTTAGTTAACCGTTGTATTTACGCAAGTAACGGATTGTAAGCAGCCGATCAATTGATTTAAATCAATATACGACTTCCAAGTCAATTTGAAAATAGAGTCATCAAATTGATCATTCATTAGGAGAAATATTATGCGTTTGAAATCGTTAGTAATCGCTGCTGCTGCAGCAGGCCTTTTGGCCCCAGCTTTTGCACAAGCTCAAGCGCAGTTCAAGGATGGTGATTGGATGGTGCGCGTCCGCGCAGTTGATTTGCTATTTCAAAATGGTCAGGGCGGTGGAAACGGCTCCGTTGCAGCCTACAAGATCAAGGCTGAAAATCAGGTAATTCCAGAATTTGATGTTTCCTACTTTTTTACCAAGAATATTGCGGCCGAGTTGGTGTTGACCTGGCCTCAAAATATCAGCATAGACGCTAATCTTGGTTCGGGTAACCAGAAAGTTGGAACCATCAAGGCATTGCCGCCATCTTTAGTGCTTCAGTACCACTTTACCGATTTGGGCGCTGTTAAGCCTTATGTTGGTGTTGGTGTGAACTACACAACGTTTACCAATCGCTCTAACTTCCCAACTGCTCCAATTAACAATACCATTACTGTGGATAGTTCTAGTTGGGGTTTTGTTGGTCAGGTTGGTTTGGACTACATGTTTGATAAAAACTGGGGCGTAAACGTAGATGTGAAATACATTACGATGGCTACTAATATTAACTCAACTAGTGGCACTGTAAATTTGGGTAAATTGACGTTAAATCCATGGACTCCTGGAATCGGTATCGCTTACAAATTCTAAGAGATATTGTCTAGTTTGAAATAAGGCCCTTTTTAGGGCCTTATTTTTTTGCCATATCAATTTAAGTTATCAGCTAACAAGATGCTTAATCAACGCATCAAATTTATCTTCATCAAAAGTTTCGTTGCTAAATCTTTTTAAAAGTGGATTGCTCGGTGGCTCTACGCGTCGTTTAATATAGCTATCCCAATTGGCTAGTTTCCAGTCATCTCGCGCATCTGCGCGAAGTTGAATTCGAGATCTCGCTTCTTCGGCTTTCAAATCAATCCATGCAAGGCGAATATGGGTTTCTTGTGGAAGTTTCATCAGGCAGGCATCAAACATCATGCCGTTTTGAATTTCCCGGGAAAATGGACCAACCAGGATGACATTAACTCCAAGCAATAGATTTTCTCGGACAATATCAAGTAGTCCAGCATATTCCCAATCTCGAAGATTTTCAAGATAGTAGGGACTGTCCCGATCGTTGGGATTGCCCGTTGTCAGCTCCATGACGTGCGAGCTAAACGATCCATAGA
The DNA here is from genome assembly GCA_903826775.1 of uncultured beta proteobacterium. Classification (GTDB taxonomy): domain Bacteria; phylum Pseudomonadota; class Gammaproteobacteria; order Burkholderiales; family Burkholderiaceae; genus Polynucleobacter. The sequence continues at coordinate 139,800 of CAIKFU010000108.1, forward strand.
CTGTATCTTTGTCTAACAAGAAAAAATCCTCTCCGGTGCGCTCGACAATCATGGGAAGGGCGCGTTTGGCCAAGGTGGACTTTCCTGTTCCGGCGTGACCAGCAAAAAGAATTAGGCGTGGAGGGAGGATTGTGAGTGGGTTTGTCATTTTTTCACTTGTGGAAATTCTACTTCCCATTACAGGCTTTATTGCCCGATTATCTGGAAATAAGGGAGTATTTATGGAAGTAGCGATAATGTCGCCATGGCTTTAATCGTACTTACTGATGCAAAACTGGCTTTTGGCCATGTTGACCTCCTAGCAAACACGGCTTTTTCCCTCGAACCTGGTGAGAGGGTTGGCCTCATTGGTCGCAATGGAACTGGCAAATCCTCCTTACTGAAAATTCTGGCAGGAATTGAAAAGTTGGATGATGGCTTACTGCAATTTCAGCAGGGCCTTCGTATTGCTTATGTACCTCAAGAGCCTTTGTTTGACGCCCAAGAATCGGTCTTTGAGGCTGTTTCTAAAGGGGTTTCTGAAGCGAAGGCATTGCGTGAGGAGTACGAGGCGCTCAGTGTTGCCGATTGGGATGATGTATCACACCACCGCCTTGATGAATTGCAGTCGCAACTTGAGGCCTTAAGTGGTTGGAATTGGGAGCAACGGGTTTATGAAACCCTAGATCGCCTCCATCTTGAGCCTGAGCGCAAGATTACCGCCTTATCTGGTGGAACAAAAAAACGGGTTGCATTGGCGCAGGCTTTAGTTGCCGTACCCGATGTTTTATTGCTGGATGAACCAACCAACCATTTGGACCTAGACTCCATTTCTTGGTTGGAGGGATTACTGAAAGAATATAAAGGTTCAATCATTCTGGTTACCCATGACCGCGCTTTTTTGGATAATGTGTGTACCCAAATTGTGGAATTGGATAGGGGTATTTTGCGTACATACCCGGGTAACTTCTCTGCTTACGAGGTATTCAAAGACCAAGAACTTAATTCGGAGTCTCTTGCCAATGCTCGCGCGGATAAATTGCTTGCGCAAGAAGAAGTGTGGATTCGCAAGGGCGTTGAAGCTCGAAGGACCCGTAGCGTAGGCCGTATTGGCCGACTTGAAAAGTTGCGCACAGCGCGTGCGGAACGTCGTGATGCTATCGGACAAGTCAAGCTTGCAGTTTCGGCAGGCGATCGCAGCGGTAAGATTGTTGCGGATTTACAGGACATTTCGAAATCGTACGACAGACCAATTGTGAAAAATTTCACCTCTACTATTTTGAGGGGGGATAAAGTTGGCTTGTTAGGCCCTAACGGCGCAGGCAAGACTACTTTGCTAAAGCTGATTCTGGGAACCATATTGCCCGATACGGGAATTGCGACGATGGGTACCCGCATTGAAGTCGCCTATTTTGACCAAATGCGTGAAGGCCTCGATCTGAATGCTTCTCTTGAGGATTACATCAGTCCCGGTAGCGAGTGGATAGAGATTAATGGAAATCGCAAGCATGTAAAAAGTTATTTAAGCGATTTTCTATTTTCGCCAGAGAGAACGAATTCGCCGGTAAGCACTTTATCGGGAGGAGAGAGAAATCGCCTTTTGCTTGCACGCTTATTTGCAAGACCGGCAAATGTGCTGGTTCTCGATGAGCCAACGAATGACTTGGATATTGACACCTTGGATTTATTAGAGCAACTGCTCCAGGAATATAAAGGTACTGTTTTTCTGGTTAGTCATGACCGCTACTTTTTAGACAACGTGGTGACCAGCATTATTGCGCATGAGGGTGATGGCTTGTGGCGTGAGTATGAGGGTGGCTACGAGGACTGGAAGATTCAAAAAGCAAGATCAGATAAGATTCGTGCAGCGAATCAAAGTTCGGGTAAATCCGAACCTCCGATTTCAATTGATAGGCAGGTTGAGAAAGTAGAATCTAGGTCAATTGTTACTGCAAAGAGCGGAGTCAAAAAACTCAATGGTAAAGAACGTCAAGAATTGGAAGCCTTGCCATTGACGATCGAAGCCTTGGAAGTAGAGCAGGCTAACATTGGTTTAAGCATGAGCAACCCGGATTTATATAAAAATGAACCGGAATTGGCAGCGAGTATGCAGGCGAGATTAAGTGAAATTACTGCAGAGCTGGATCAGATGATGGGGCGATGGGAAGAGCTGCTGGAGCGTTCGGAATCTTAATCGGGGGTTTTCTTTTTTAGGTTAAGGCGATAAATTGCCTCAATGCCAAATGATCCAACCAGGGCAATCATCAGGGCGACTGCGCTTGAGGGCGCGGTTTTAATGGTATTGGTAAATAATGCCGCAAATAAAATTAGATTGATGATGATTGCCATCCATAGAAGCCATGGACGAGCCCCCGTCTTTTGATGGACGCGTAGGTGCCCATAGGTCACGGCGGCATATACCAATAGAAATGCAAGACTAGCCATTTGACCGACTTCGGCAAGCGGGAAAATGATGGCCAAGATAATGACGCCTATGGATGAGACTGTGAGGGCGCGCATTTTATTCTTAAGGACGCTTGTGCCAAGCGCATCCGAAACGTCAATTTTCTTTGCAAGGTCTGCTGCAATATTTGAGGCTGCAAAAATGGTTGCATTGACTGCTGCTGCACAAGCAAGCAGCGCAGAAATGCTGATGACTGCAAAACCCATGCGTCCAGCAAGCTTGTTGGCAACATCGGCTAATACATGACCGCTATGAAGTTGGATGGAGTTTAGTGGCATGAGCAGAACCACTGCGCTACTAACTGCAAGGTAGGCAACCGTTACTAAAATCAGAGCCGAGAACATGGCTAGGGGTAGCTCCTTTTGAGGTTTTTTCATTGCTGAGGATGAGTTGGTTACAACCCCAAATCCTTGGAAGTTGATGTAAAGGATTCCCGCAGCAACAGCGATTCCTTGAGCCGATCCCCCGGCCATTTCGAATGACTTGAAGTCCGCTTGGTGAAAACCCAGCGCCGCAAAAACCAACAAGACAATTACCACGATGGCAATTGCTACAGTCTCGGCTCGACCTACTAAACTGGGTCCCAGTAAATTGATAAAAGTGCAAGTAATGATGAGAGCAGCACTGATTACCTTGAGCATTAGCGGGGAGAGGTCCCCGCCAAATAATGTGTTTGTGTACTCAACAAACCCGGCTGCATACAAAGCGGCGGCAATTAAATAGGCGATATATTGAAATAGGTTAAGCCCTCCCGAAAGTATTCCAGGGCCATAACTCATTACAGTAAATGTTGCTGCACCGCCGCTGCTTGGAAATGCGGCCCCAAGCTTGGAGTAGGAGTAGACGGAAAAAGAAGCGGCAAAGGCGCCAATTAAAAATGCCAATGGAACGTGGGTTCCAGCATGGGCACTGGCAAGACCAAGTAACGAGTAAAGTCCTGCGCCCATCATTCCGCCAACGCCTAGGGCAGTAGCGGAAAAAAGACTGATATCGCTTGTTTTGGTGTCTGCTGACTTTAGAAGGTCCGATTTCATAATGAATTAGCTGATTTTTTCGCGATGAATGTGGGCACGAAGACTGGTAATCTCATCAAGCAGATCTAAAGCCAGTGCAACCCCTGGAGTATTAAGTTCTAAATCTCGCGCTAAACGGGCTGCCGTTTTCGCTCTACGCAATGACTCGCCTCCGAAGCGCCAGTCTTGGGGCGATGAGCCTGAAGGGCTTAGTACGCCTTCGGACACCCAATCCATAATGAGGTCTTCTGGGGTGCTGGCGGCCTGACAAAGCTCTACGATAGTCATGTAAATCTCATCCTCGACTACCGTTCCGGAAATCCAAGTGATATTTGATTGGTTCATGATGATCTTCCCTTCAATTCTGTAGATGAGTTCTGGGGTTGAAATCAAAAGCCTTTTGCATGGCTTGGTAAGCTTCTTTTTGCGTATCGGTTTCAGCTTTGGGCATTACGATTGTGGGTACCACGTAGAAGTCTCCTGCCTCGGAACCTGGAATACCTTTTCCCTTCAGTCGCATCTTGCGTCCTGCGGGGGTGTTTGGAGGAATTTTTAATTCAACCGATCCCGAGGGTATTGGCACATTGATGGTTGTACCTAATGCTGCCTCCCATGGGCTGAGCGGCAGGTCTAGATAGACATCACGACCGTCTATGCGATAAATCGGATCCGGGTTGAAGCCTATTTCGAGATACAAGTCGCCATTGCCACCCTCGCCTATACCGGGACCTCCTTGGCCTGAAAGCCTCAGGTTTTGCCCTGTACGAACTCCCTTTGGAATGCTGATATCGAGTTTTCGATCTTGTGTACTTACGTGCCCTTGCTCGTCGAGTACAGGCATGTGTAGCGAAATGGTTCGCTTGGCTCCCTGATAGGCATCCAAAAGGTCGATTAGGATTTTTGCATGGTGATCTTGTCCCTTAAAGTGCATTTGGGAATTTTGTCGTGAATGGCGCTGACCGCCTTGAGTGTGGCGACCACGCCCGAAAAGCGATTCGAAGAATTCGCTTTGGTCTCCGCTAAATTGTTGGCCTCCACCGCCAAAATCATTCTCGGTAAATTCAAAACCTTCATTCCAGTTAGGAGGAGGAGTGAAGTCCTGACCGTTTTTCCATTGACTACCCATTTGGTCGTATGCGGCTCGTTTTTCGGTGTCTTTAAGCACGGCGAAAGCCTCGCCAATTTCCTTAAAGCGTTCTTCAGCTTCCGGCTCTTTGCTGACGTCCGGGTGGTATTTCCTGGCCAGCTTTCGATAAGACTGTTTAATCTCATCTTGGGTTGCGCCACGGGCAACCCCAAGCGTCTCGTAATAATCCTTAAATTTCATTTGTCTTGGCTTGATCTCGTTGTATTACATTAATTCTACAGTTCTACCGCACTGTATTTGGTTTGTTTTTAAAATTCCCCGCCCAAGGCTTCCGTCAATTCCTTTGCTTTCAATTTGACGATGTTGGCAAGTTTGGCCTTAAAACGATCACTGGGCATTGTCAAAGTAAGGGCGCCCAGAAGTTGGTTGTCCGCGTCCCTGACTGGTGCTGAAATCCCGGAAAGCTCCTTAACCCTATCACCAGACAAGGCGATCACTTTTGATTTTCTTGCCTCATCGTAAATTTTTCCCTTGGCGCCGGAAAATGCCAATAGTATGCGGCCACCCGTACCTTGATTAAGGGGCAGTAAATCGCCAACTTTGACATGGTCGCGAAGAAGTTGGCTTGAGTCGATTCGATAAAGGCAAAGTCGATGCTTATTTTGAATAACGTGAAACGCAGCGCTCTCATTCGTAAGTTTGACCAGGGATTCCAATATGGGGATTACTAATTGAGAAAGGTTGTTCTGGGATTTATATGCGCGACTTAGGACAAGCACTTCCGTCCCAAGCCCATAAGTGCCTGCGGCATTTTTTTTGACTAATTTCACCCCCTCTAGGGAGGCAATAAGCCTGAGAATGGTGCTTTTGTACAAACCTGATTTTTCAGACAGTTCAGCCAGGCTGAGCATTGATGGGGAGTTGGTCAAAATCCTTAGGATGGCAAGGGCACGATCAACGGCTATTGCTCCCCCATCCACTTTGTTGGTACTTTCAGAGTTTTTGAGCTTTGATGGTTTGGGCATCGAGTTTACTTGGTCTACAATCTATTAGTAAAAATACAGAACTTAATTCTATTAGACAGAACAAAAGAAAGCAAGCGGTTATGGGCACTCTAGTGAGCAGTGAAGTGGACGTATTAATTAGCGAAGTAGGTCCAAGGGATGGACTGCAGTCTGTGAAGTCGATCATGCTCACAGAAGATAAATTTGCCTGGATAGATGCCTTATATGCTGCAGGAGTTAGGGAGATAGAGGCTGCTTCATTTGTTCCGGCAAAACTGTTGCCTCAAATGGCTGACGCGGAATTGGTTGTGAAGCATGCGGTAACTCTTCCAGGATTAATCGTGATGGCCTTGGTTCCAAATCTAAAGGGTGCAGAGGCTGCTATTCGTGCTGGTGTGCATAAGGTAACAATTCCGGTTTCCGCAAGCGCAGCGCACTCCTTGGCCAATGTGAGGAAGACCAGAGAAGAGATGGTTAAAGAGGTGGAAAAAATAGCGACATTTCGCAATGAGCAGGCTCCGAACGTGAAGATCGAAGCAGGAATCGCAACTGCTTTTGGATGCACCTTGCAAGGTTTAGTGCTGGAGGATGATGTGATCAGGCTGGCAGCTGAGGTTATTCGTGCTGGGGCAGATCAATCAGGTCTCTCAGATACAACTGGTTATGCCAACCCAGCACAGATCAAACGATTGTTCAGAAGATTGCAGGCGGAAATTGGTTCAAAGGCTGGTGCGGCACATTTACACAATACGAGGGGGTTGGGCTTAGCAAACTGTTTGGCGGCTTTTGAGGTAGGCGTTCATTCATTTGATTCTTCGCTGGGCGGATTGGGCGGTTGTCCATATGCGCCTGGTGCTTCTGGCAATGTCGTGACAGAGGATCTCGTGTTTATGTTTGAGGCAATGGGTATTAAGACGGGGATTGATTTGGAAAAATTATTTGAAGCACGCAAACCCCTGCAAAAGGGATTACCGAGAGAGACTATCTATGGAATGCTCCCCGAAGCGGGTTTGCCAAAGGGATTTTTTTCGTCAACCAATCAGGCAAGGTCAGTACATGAACGGTAATCGATCCAACCTAAAGGAATCGGTAACGCTTCCGTATCAGGGTATTCGTCTTGTTGAATTTACCCATATGGTTATGGGCCCAACTTGCGGAATGATTCTTGCCGATCTAGGGGCTGAAGTTATTAAGGTTGAGCCGATCGATGGTGACAAAACTAGAAAATTATTGGGTTCTGGTGCAGGTTTTTTCCCTATGTTTAATCGCAATAAAAAAAGTATTTCTGTGGATTTGAAAACCCCGGAAGGAATTGAAGTTGTTAGAAAATTGATTGCCACCGCTGATGTGGTGAGTGAAAACTTTAAATCTGGCACCATGAAGAAATATGGATTGGACTATGCAACATTAGCCAGTCAACATCCGAAGCTGATTTACGTTTCTCATAAAGGATTTTTACCTGGCCCGTATGACCATCGGACGGCATTGGATGAGGTCGTCCAGATGATGGGAGGGCTTGCCTATATGACCGGACCAGAAGGAATGCCTTTGAGAGCCGGTTCTTCGGTAAATGACATCATGGGTGGAATTTTTGGGGCTATTGGCGTCATGGCCGCATTACGTCAAAGAGAGATAAGCGGATTAGGGCAAGAGGTTCAATCTTCCTTATTTGAAAATAATATTTTTCTTGTTGGGCAGCATATGATGCAGTATGCAGTGACGGGAAAAGCGGCTAAACCCATGCCAAGCAGGATATCCGCATGGGCAATCTATGATGTATTTGAGGTTGCCAATAGAGAGCAGATATTCTTGGCTGTAGTATCCGATACCCAATGGGAAATATTTTGTGATGCATTTGGATTTGATGACCTCTATGCTGATCCTGGCTATAGGACAAACAATCAGCGAGTTGAGGCTAGGTCTCGTTTAATTCCCGAAGTACGCAATCGCTTAGCATGTTTGACAGCTAAAGATATCAGCAGCATTTTTGAGAAAAATGGACTGCCATTTGCGCCCATTTCTCGGCCTGATCAATTGTTTGATGATCAACACCTAAAATCGACCGGAGGTTTAGCTCCCATAACCCTGACTGACGGACCCAATGCGGGTCATAACACCAGTGTTCCATTAATGCCTTTGGTAATGGATGGCAAGCGACTAGGGGTTCGTATGAATCCCCCGAGTTTTGGCGAACATACCGAAGCGATATTGGCTGAGTTGGGATATACCGAGGAAGAAATTTTATTGTTTATGGATAGCAATATTGTTCATGGAAATTGATGCTGATCACTTTTTGCAGTCCTCGATTGTTTGTAAAAGCATTAATTTTGTTTGCGTCATCAAAATGAAAATTCTGAATATTTGCTTTATTTCTTTTATGGTTTGGGTGACTGGCTCGTATGCGGCCTATCCTAGCGGCCCCATCAAAATGATCGTTCCATTTCCGCCCGGTGGACCAACTGATGTGGTTGCAAGACTGATTTCCAATAAATTATCAGATGCCTTGGGCCAAACCGTTTTTATTGAAAACAAGGCGGGTGCTCACGGTTCAATCGGTCTACAGTCTGTCTTATCTTCACCCCCAGATGGTCAGACTTTAGCGATGGTATCAATTGGTACGACCGGCATTAATCCTAGTCTGTATAGCAAATTGCCTTATAACGCCAACACGGACTTTATTCCCGTTTCCCTTTTGGTTACAGTGCCAATTGTCATTGTCACTCAAGCAGATGCCCCGTTTAATGATTTAGCGGGACTGATTGCTTTTGCTAAGGCCAACCCCGGGAAGCTTACCTTCGCCTCTGCCGGAAATGGCGGTTCATCCCATTTGGTTCCAGAGATGTTTATGATGCGTGCGGGAATAGATATGATTCATGTTCCATATAAGGGCTCCGCACCAGCGATCAGCGATGTACTTGCAGGTCAAGTTAATTTGATGTTTGACACTTTGCTGACCTCAACTCAGCATATCAATACCGGAAAGTTAAAACTTATTGCTGTAACGACATCGAAGAGGCTTCCTGCTTATCCTAAGATTCCAACAGTTGGAGAAAGCGGATTTCCGGGTTTTGAAGCTTCTTCCTGGTATGGCCTTGAAGTGAAATCAGGTACACCCATTGGTGTCGTCAAGCGCCTTTCAGCTGAACTAGAAAAAATTATGCAAATGCCCGATGTAAAAGAAAAGATGGAGCAGTTAAATACGATTCCCGTGGGATCAACATCAGAAGTGTTTGCAAAATTTATTCAGCTTGAACAAGGGAAGTGGGCAAAGGTAATCAAACAGGCCCATGTCGAGCCTGATTGATGAATTGTTTTTTTTAATTAACTCATGACACCGATCTGCCAGGGAACGAACTCGTAGTCGCCAAGACCCAATAGTTCGCTTTTAGAATGCTCTCCTGATGCCGTTCTTAAAAAGAGTTCGAAGATGCGTTGGCCCATCTCCTGGACGGATACGGTGCCATCTAAAATTTCGCCGCAGTTGATATCCATATCTTCAGTTAAACGAGTGAACATCGGAGTATTGGTTGCCAACTTGATGCAGGGTGCAGGCTTAGATCCGAACATGGACCCACGTCCAGTGGTAAAGGCAATGAGGTTAGCTCCGCCGGCGATCTGCCCGGTGGCCGACACCGGATCAAATCCTGGTGTATCCATAAAGACAAATCCCTTGGTTGTAACGGGCTCGGCGTAGCGATAGACTTCCATGAGCGGGCCTGTACCACCTTTCATGGAGGAGCCAAGTGATTTTTCAAAGATGTTGGCGAGGCCTCCAATCTGGTTGCCTGGGCTTACTTGCCCGTTAATCTGTACATCGCGGCCGACTGAGTACTCGTCTTTCCACCAGCGGATGCGCGCAATCAACTTCTCGCCAATTTCTTTGGAGGCCGCTCTGCGGGTCAACGTATGCTCCACCCCGTAAATTTCAGGGGTTTCTGACAAGATACCGGTGCCGCCGTGGCGCGAGAGAATATCGATCGCAGCACCTAGGGCTGGATTAGCGGTAATCGAGGAGAATCCGTCCGATCCTCCGCACTGCAGACCTACGGTGAGGTGACTGGCAGAGACGGTTTGGCGTTTGACTTCGTTGGCTTTGGGTAAAAGAGCCTTGATTGCCTCAATGCCCGCTTCGATGGTTCTACGTGTGCCGCCGCTTTCTTGCATGATGAAGGTATGCAGATTGGATCCTTCGTGCAGGTCCTCCTGCTCCATTAATCCTTTGAGCTGGTTGCGCTCGCAACCCAATCCGACGATGAGGGCGGCGGCCAGATTGGGGTGGCGGGCATAGCCAGCCATGGTCCGACGGAGTAGCTGCATGGGTTCACCGCTCATCTCCATGCCGCACCCGATGCCGTGGCTAAAAGCGACGACACCGTCCACATTCGGATAGTCCCTCAGGCGCTCAGGGGTGAACCATTGCGCTATTTTATTGACGACGGTCGCCGAGCAGTTTACGGTCGAGAGGATGCCGATGAAGTTGCGGGTGCCGACCTTGCCGTTGGCGCGCACGTAGCCTTGGAAGGTTGCGCGTTCAGATTCAGGGAGCATCTTGGTAGGTTGGTATTCGCTGGCGTAGGCGTAATCGCGATCAAACTCCCGAAACTCGGTATTGTGGTTGTGTACCATCATTCCCGCTTCAATATCCGTATTGGCAAAGCCTACCGTGACGTTGTATTTGAGGATCGACTCACCCTTAAGAATCTTTTTGGTGGCAATCTTGTAACCGGCAGGTACCTGGCTCTTGCTAGTAATGTTCTCGCTAGGCAACGCAGTGCCAATCGCCACATCCAACCGGGCCACTACGATGTTGTCGTTCGGGTGCAAACGGATGATGGGTCCGGCTAGTTTTTTTTCTAAGGTGTTGATCATTTGTCTACTCGCATTTAAAGATGAATTATTAATTGTTTGAATAACTTTCAAATTACGTTCTTTTTACTCCGTTTTTAATTTTGCAGTTGGCAACCAGGGAAAGAGGGAAGGCATGGGTAAAAATTTGTATTTTTTGGGGATATCATTTATGCCTGTTATAGATGTCTTTTAATTAAATTGGAAATGCGATGCTAATTCAATGTGCCCAACTGTATCCCCTTGAAATTCCGATGAGCAAGCCAATCAAAATGGCCGGCGAAACCTTGACCCATGCCCATACTTTGTTGATACGCTTGATTGATAAAAGTGGAAGGGAGGGTTGGGGTGAAGCAAGCGCTGCCCCATTGATGACCGGCGAAACCTTGGGAACAATTGCTGCCAGTACGGAATATCTTATTTCGAAATTGATGGGAAAGTCGATTGATGAGGCATCGAGTATTGGACAGATTCAAGATCAGGTTCTGTATGGAAATGCATCTGCCAAGTCTTGTTATGAGACCGCTTTGGTGGATTTGTTTTCGCAAATCCATGGCGTTCCAATGCATCAATTTTTGGCGGGTAAAGAGGCCATTTCTGGAAATGGTCGATTGGAGATGTTGCACATGCTTGCTAGCGGAAACCTTGAAAGTGAGGTTGAGGAGGCTAGCGCATTGCGACTTCAGGGATACCGGCAGTGGAAGATTAAGGTTGGCAGTGGGGGCATTAGTAATGATGTGCTTCGCGTCCGCGAGCTTTGTAAAATTCTGCAAGGGGATGTTGTTTCTGCAGACGCCAATCAATCGCTTTCGGTTGAGGTTGCCCTCGCAATAGCCGTTGAAGGAAAACGTTGCGGGCTGTCGTTTTTCGAACAGCCATTTAAGACCGACATGATTGATGAGATGGGCGATCTTTATCGGGCGACGCATTTGCCGCTGTGCGCCGACGAATCGATTCAAGGTTTGCATGACATTATTGAACATGCGAAATTGAATGCTGCTCAAGGCATAAGCTTGAAATTGATTAAGCTGGGTGGGACGCAGGCAATGCTTAATGCCGGTCGGGAATGCTTGAAGCGTGGAATGAAGATTAATTTGGCATGCAAAGTTGCGGAGACCACTATCTCTGCTGCAGCTACTGCGCATGTTGGTTTTGCTTTGGGTGATGTTGCCTGGGGTTTTAGTATGTCCAATCGGTATTTGGCATTCGATATTTGTGAGAACCCGCTTGTTGCCGTGCAAGGGGCAGTGTCCGCAAATCAATTTACTGAACCCGGATTGGGTTTTAGTCCGGATTCGCGCCAACTTCGGGAATTTGCAAGCGCTGCATTTCCGATGCGTGAGTTTCGCATCTAGCTTTTGATTGCAAGGGGGTGGCTCCATGTAACTCTAAATTGTTCGGACAAGTTTTAAATAGTATACCTAATATATTAATATACATATATAAAATAGAGTTTGTATTCAATTATGTTAAAGTAACTTGTCCGAACAAATAATCAGAAGGAGGCAATTATGTACAACCCTTTTCAGCCCGTTGAGAAGATTAAAGCCGAAGTATTTATGTCGATGCCGGCAAAGTTTCGTAAAAAATCCCGTTCCGGTTGGTCAGATCCCAATCGCCAGGGTGCCGAAGTTGAGTGTTTCTTAGAGGGCCCTTCTTTTGACCGCGAAGGCAATCTTTGGTTTGTGGATATTCCATTTGGTCGTATTTTCCGAATTTCCCCTAAGGGTGATTGGGAGCTGATAGTCCAGTACGACGGTTGGCCTAATGGCTTGAAGTTCCATAAGGATGGTCGCGCATTCATTACAGACTACAAGGCAGGTTTGTTGTCGCTAGATCCAAAGACTGGAAAAATTGAAACGGTCTTAGGGTCAATGTACAGCGAGAATTTTAAAGGCCTCAACGATTTGCATTTCGCATCAAATGGTGATCTCTATTTTACCGATCAAGGACAAACTGGGATTGCTGACCCTACCGGCCGAGTATTTCGTTTAACTGCAAGCGGAAAGTTGGATCGTCTGGCTTTAAATGTACCCAGTCCAAATGGGATTACTTTGAATACTCAAGAGAAGCATGTATTTGTTGCAGCTACTCGTTCACAGCAAATTTGGCGCATGCCACTAATGGCGGACGGTTCAGTCTCCAAGGTGGGTGTTGCAATTCAACTATCGGGGGGTGCGGCTGGCCCTGATGGCATCGAGATGGATTCAGAAAATGGGTTGCTCGTGTGTCACCTTGGCGTAGGCATTTGGCGTTTTGATAATAATATGCTCCCCACCCATTTGGTGTATTCAGAAAATCCGCATCACCATCATTTGGCTAACCTGTGTTTTGGCGGCGATGGGAAGGATCTCTACATTACCGAATCCATGTCTGGCGATATTTTGAAGGCACGTATGCCGGTGGCCGGTAAGAAAATGTTTGGTCTTAGCTAATTTGCTCAATTCGAATGACTAGAGCATTGCATGGTGGACTATTAAAGCTGGAGCCAGGGGTTCCACTTCATCAGTCTGTCGCCAACGCCATTGAAGAGCAGATTCGGGAGGGTAGTTGGCAGGTTGGGTCTTCGCTCCCTCCAGAAGTGTCCTTGTGTAAGACTTTTGGAATCAGTCGACATACCCTGCGCCATTCATTAAGCGCGCTTGAGGAAGGCGGTTTAATTGTTCGACGACAAGGCGCTCCAACAAAGGTAATTTCTCGGCAGCGTCCTCGAAAATTTACCCAGAGCTTTAATTCCCCCGCGGATATTTTGCGTTATCCAAAAGAAACCTATCGCATAAATATCGCCGAGGAGTATGTTGAATGCGATGTCCAATTGGCATCGCTCTTAAGGTCCCAAATTGGATCGTCCTGGTATCACATTGGGGCCGTTCGAAAGCAGCAAGGCTCTGAATTAATCGTGGCATGGTCCGATATTTACATATTGCCTCAATTTGCTGATCTAACCCATGAGCCTGACCACTCGCATTCAATGGTTTATGAGCAAATAGAACGTCGTTATGGCGTGCGGATCGATCGGGCTGAAGTCGATGTCTACGCTAATGGTGCGTCAAAAGAGGTAGCGGCTGCACTGGATATTTCTCAAGGCACGCCATGTTTGGTGATTATTCGCCACTACTTTGATGCCAATGGGAATCCATTCGAGGTTTCAATTACCCACCACCCCGAAAATCGATTTGTTTATAGCATGCAATTTCGAGGCTAAACTTTAGCTATCGGGTAAGCTGAAATACATACTCTATTGATATTGATGCATTCGTGCGCCAGGAGGATTTAGGATGGGGAGCGTTAAGGAAGACATTAAAGATACCTGGTTGGGCGCATGGGAATTCGTTCAAGAAAAGTGGACAGATTTAGTTCACTTTTTGTTTGAAACATGGGTGTTCTTGTTGCTATTGTTGGTTGGGCTCGTGACTGCTTGGTGGTTGCTGGATCCACCGCCTCCCAAGCAGGTATTCATGGCAACTGGATCGCGCGGAGGTCTCTATGAGCAATTGGGTAATAAATACGTAGATTTTTTTGCAAAAAATGGCGTGCAATTAACTTTGGTGCCAACGCACGGATCTCAAGAAAATATTGACCGTTTGGCAGATCAAAATGATCCAGTGCATGCAGCCTTCGTGCAAGGAGGCATGATTAAACCCGCCGGTATTAAAGGAATTCAGTCCTTGGGAAGCATTGCCTTTGAGCCGATTTGGTTTTTTTATCGCGGGACGCAAGTCAAGTCTTCGGATTTTGATGAGATAAATGGCAGGATGAAGTATTTTACCCAGCTGAAAATTTCTGCTGGCGTAGTGGGCAGCGCTACCCATGAAATTGTGAAGCAATTATTTAAGTTGGAGGGAATGGAGATGGGACCTAACTTCGTCTTTTTGTCTCCCGTTGAAGCGGTAAAGGCTCTTCAAAAAGGAAATATTGACGGCGTAATCCTTGTTGATGGGTTGGAATCGGATAATATTCAGACCCTGCTAAATGATCCCAGTTTGAATTTGGCCAGCTTTAAGCGACCCGATGCTATTGCACGTTTGCTTTCATTTTTGGAGATACTTACTGTGCCAATGGGCGCGTTTGACCTGGTCAGAAACATTCCGCCTGCTGATGTAAAAATGCTGGCAACAACCACTCATTTGCTGATAGATGAGCGGATGCATCCTGCGATTCAGTTTCTGTTTCTTGAGGCGGCTAGAGAGATTAATGGCAAGGCTTCATTTTTTGCGGCTCGCGGCACTTTTCCTGGTTTTAGGAATTCGACCATTAATGAGAGCCCTGTTGCCCTTCATTACGAGAGAAAAGGTTCGCCTTGGCTGATGGAGTATTTGCCTTTTTGGTTGGCTGAATTGGTGAATCGATTGCTCTTCGTTCTAATACCGTTATGCGCGTTTGCGTATCCAATCTTGCTAACGATGCCCAATTATCGTACCCGGCGGATCAAGACCCGCATCAATCGAATGTATGCTGAATTAAAAGACTTCGAACAGCAATTGATGGCATCGTTCAATCCAAGCCTTCGCGATGACTACCTGAAGAAGTTGGATTTAATGGAGTATCAGGCCCTACTAATCAAAGTGCCAAAAAGCATTGCTGGGGATTACTATGCATTGCGCACCAGCATCGATTATGTGCGCAACTGTTTGAACCGGGGATTTCATCCCTACAATGCCGAGGGCGGAAGTTTGGTGCCTGATGTCAAGTAACGGTAATTGCTATTCCCCGTCGCCCGATTTGGTTGGAAATTTAAAGGATGCATATCTGACTACGGCATTGGCTAGTGCCAGAATTAAAATTGTTACTCCCATTAATAGGATTGCAATGTCCGCTTCATGGCGCGTATTGACTAGATCAATTATCAAGCGCGTTACAGCAGTAATCGCGACATAAATCAAAAAGCGAACTGGCATGTGATTGGTTTTAAAGTAGATGCCTACCATTGCCCCAATTTCTAGGTAAATAAAAAGCAAAAGCAAATCTTCGATCGATGCAGATCCCTTGCGAGTCATTTCCATGAAGGCAACGGCTGCTGACCAAACCGTTGCACCACCAATGCCAAATAGGGCAATCCGATGAAAAAGGGAGACAAAGAGGTTGCCGATGGGGACGGTCCACTTTTCTATGATGTCTTCCAACTTTGAAGCTTCATTTGGTGAAGGTGACATTTAATCTCCTTTAATAGTATTTTTCCTAGGTGTATTGTCTCTTAACCTAGGCTGTCCGCCCAGATATTTCGGGCCCATCCCCAGGCATAAATTCCTTCCAGCTTTGACGATGCGGGGGAAAGACCGCCAGCTCCTACAACTGCTTTAAACGTTTTCTCGGAAGGAATATATTGATGGACGCTGGCTACATGCACAGCTTCCGTATCGCTGACAAAACTGTAGCAGGTATTGTTGACGACTGGCGTTGGATTGACATCCCAATCGCTTAATTCTGCAATGATGGCTGCAGCAGCAACCTTGGCATGTTGGTTTGCCATATGGCCCGATTTTGGCATTGCCGGCGCAACCTGAATGGAATCGCCAATGACGTGAATATTCTTTTCGGCGGTGGATTCGAAATTCAAAAAATTTACCTCAACCCATCGGCTGTTTGCATTGGCAATCCCAGCATTGACTGCTACTTCTCCGGCCCTCATGGCGGGCAATACATTTAGAACATCGGCCTTGATATCGTCTTGTACTTCAAGTTTTAGGGTTTTGGTGCTTGCATCTACTTCGATCACGTTGTGCATTGGTAAATATTCAATCATTCCCGGATACATTTCAGACCAAGCTTTTTTGAATAGCGGACCCTTAGAGGTGACATCTTGATTTGCATCGAGAATTAAGACCTTGGATTTGGGTTTATTTTTTTGAAGATAGCTGGCCACTAGGCAGGCTCGTTCATATGGACCTGGTGGGCAGCGATAGGGTGCTTCTGGAATACTGATGGCGAAAATACCGCCATCTCGCATTGCTCTTAATTGATTATGCAGAGCGATTGTTTCCGCACCAGCCTTCCAGGCCTGGAGAGTAACTCCGACTTGGTTGGCTTTGGCCAATCCCTTAATGCTATCCATCATTAGACTAACGCCTGGGGATACAACAATCTTGTCATATCGAAGAGAGTTACCAGTTGAAAGTTCTACCGTCTTTTTTGGCGCATTAATGTTGGTAACGCTGGCTTTTATCAGTCTAATGCCGTGACGTTTTACAAGATTATTATAAGGGATTGAAATTTCCGAAAGGTTTCTTGAACCTCCAATTACCAAATTCGAGAGTGGGCAAGAAAGAAACTCGGTATTGGGTTCAATCAGTGTTACCCGGGCCGTATTGTTGGAAAGAAGTCGTAAGTATTTGGCAATAGTTGCGCCACCGTAGCCTCCGCCAACAACCAATATCTCCGCTTTTTGTAAGCTGGCATTTGCAGGAATGGTAAACCCTGCCGTCATGCCAACAGCAGCAGTGCCTTGCATAATAAAGTTCCGTCGATTCATTTTGGACCTTCATTAACTAGACCAAGCTGATCGGCAATGGTGTGAAGTTGATCGTCCGTGTAGCCTTTGCTTAGTTGGGGCATGATGGTTCCCTCACGATTACCGGTTTTATATGCGTTCAATTGGGAATAAAGTGCAATTTGTGAAAATTTATCAATCAGCGGTATGTCCCCATTGACGACCCCTTTGCCGTTCGTTCCGTGGCAATTGGCGCAAGTGGCGGAAAGCGTGCGTTTGTATAATTCAGCAGCGGTGCGGTGTTGCGCAAATCCAGTAGGGATAAATATTGCGTTGCTTATCAGGATGCCAATTGTGATACAGGGGACGGATTGACGTCGAGTGTTTGACGGATTGTTTTTAAGCATAATCGATGGCGCTGCTACTGCCTCCTTGTAAATTGGATAAATATGCTGAAGTCATTGTTGGAATACCTATATTAAGCAGCATTTCTTAAATAATTCTTCACTTCAGTTTGGTCAATTCTAATAAGCCTTATAAACTAAAGTCTATGCGGAGTGTTTTTTCAATTCAAATAACCATTTTGACTGTGGTTTTGGCGGTATTTACCTATCTCTATGGGTTGGATAGCCGTTTTGCGCCTAAAAATGGCGATGAATACCCTTATATGCATATAGTGCGGATGACTGCCCAGAGCAATCATTGGCTGCCATTGCAGTCTGAGATGGACGGGATTAAAAACACAAAACCTCCATTGTTGTTTTGGCAAGGCATTGCGAGCACTGGGTGGGCTAAAGATTGGAGCCTGGAGGCATTGCGCTGGCCTAGCGTTGTGTATACGGGATTGTGCGCTTTTTTGTTGTCTTTAACCGTAGGCCGTTTTAGCGGAGATGTGAAGAAGGGAATGTTGGCAGCGCTGGTTTGGCTTTCTTTCTTTTCAACGTATCGGTATGGCCGACCTTTCTTGGCCGATCCTGCTGAAGTATTTTGGCTGAACCTGCCTTTTTTAGGGCTTTTGTATTGGAAAAGTAGCGCATTTGAATCGAAGTGGATTTTTCCTATTTGCGCTTCAATTGCCATCGGGTTTGCCTTGCTTTCAAAGTCTTTTGCTTACGTTCTCCCCGCATCTTTTGCGTTAGGTCTTTGGTATTGGGGTTGGAGAAAGTGGAATGTAATTGATTCGGTTCGTTGCGATGCTCTCAAGCTGGTTGGTATTGGCATCCTGTCTTTAGCGGTATTCGCATTGTGGTTTATTTTGGATCCCGATCCAACAGGGGTTTGGCGTGAATTTGTTCTTGGAGAGAACGCGGGAAAATTCGATGCGCGTAGTTCAAGCTATCTGCTCGATTTGCTATGGGGGGGCGATAGCATTTGGATGTTGCTTGTTACATCCTTGGCAAATGCAGGTCTTTTTACATTTGTTCTTATTTCAGCTTTGGTGCAATCTTGGCGTCAGCGTCACTCGGCAGACTTGGAAGAAAAGTTGCTGTGGCTATTGGTACTTGCTTTTTTCCTGGTCTTTAGCTTACCCAGTCAGCGATCGGGTCGATATCTGTTGCCGGTAATGCCTGCTTTGGCAACGGTCATTGCTCTACATTGGGATCGTTTGCCTTTATGGGGATTTAGGATTGCCTTAGGGTTGCAGCTTGGGGCTTTATTAGTCGTATCGTGGTTGGGGTGGAATCTACAGGCTTTTGCTTGGGGTAGCAGTGCGATTTTTAATGGATTTGGCGAATTGACTAGTCGCATATCGAATTGGTCTTATCCGTTTTGGCACTGGCTTATTTTGGGTGCCACTATTTTTACCGTATTCATGGCTTTATTTAATAAAGCATTCGCTAAACTGGGTGCGCTACTTGGTTGCTTTCTTTGCTATTGCGTCTTAACTAGCAGTATTGCGCCTTTAGAGGGTGCATTAGGTCGTTACGATGAGGCGACAATTAAAAAAGTGGCAGGTCAGGAGATTTGGATTCCTTGTGACTATCGGGCAAAGGATGAGGAATACCGCCTGTTGTTGCCTGGAGCCCTGTTGCATGGTTATCTTGCGAAGGACGCATATGATGTCAAGGAGTTGACGAATAATTACCATTTGGTCGCTGTTCATGTTCCGCAAGGTAAGGAGATTGAACTGTGCGAAGGATGCAGACTTATAGGTCAGAGGGTGGAAATGCGGGCACGACAGACAGACGAAGAGATGAAGGAAATTTTGCGAGGACGCATTGGTGAGTTTCTATTTGTCAATGAGTATTTGATTTCCTCCCCAGTGGGCAAGGTCGCTGCCGATGGTGAACGAGCACCGTCTTCAAGGGATGCGTGCCGATGAAGCGCATTGTTTCCTTATGCTTTTTGATCCTTACGGCGGTATTGGGTTTTTTGCATTTGGAAAGCCTTCCGGCTTGGGCCCCATTTCAGCTACCTGAGGTGATATCCCAAGATCATGGTCAGGACGATCAGATTGATATTGGTGTTGCGCATCAACTTCAAGCGAAGTTAGATCCGCGGGCAGGGTGGTTGCCCGATACCGGAGCGGCATCGGTGCATGCCGCTTCAATGATCGCATTAAAGAACGGAAATGTTCGGGCGTTTTGGTTTGCAGGCACTCGCGAGGGTGCAGCCGACGTTGTGATTAACAGCGCGGTTTTCGATATTCGCTCTGAGCAATGGAGCAATCCGGTTGTTGTAATTGATCGATTGCAGATGGAAAAAAATCTATGGCGTTACATTTCCAAGCTGGGCAATCCGTTGCCGGTCAGAGGCGCAGACGGTCAATTGCAGCTATTTTTTGTGACGGTGTCGATTGGTGGGTGGGCGGGAAGTTCGATTAGCGCGATGAGCTCCGATGATGAGGGGGTTACCTGGATCAATCCACGCCGCTTAATTACATCCCCGTTATTAAATTTAAGCGCTTTGGTGAAATCCCCCGCTTTGCAATTTTCGGACGGTCGGATGGGGATTCCCGCTTATCATGAACTGATTGGAAAATTCGGCGAGTTATTGCGAATTGATGAAGGACGGGTAATTGATAAGCGTCGAATGAGCGATGGACGCAGTTCAATTCAACCGCTTGTTTTTGTTGAGAGCCCTCAGAATGGGGTGGCCTATTTTCGCCAGGCAAGACTCTCAGGCCCTGCAAAAATTGCAGTAAGCGAAACGAAGGATTCTGGACAATCGTGGATTGTTGAAGGGGATTTGCCGATTCCAAATCCCAACTCCGCATTGGCTGGACTGATTTTGAAGAACGGTTCTCGTATTTTGGTTGCCAATAATCTGGAACAGGGTAGGGATAGATTAGTCATGCTAATGGCAAGCGATTCATCAAAAGACTGGAAGGTGATTCAGGTCTTGGAAGATGATGAAGGGTTGCCAGATGAGCAACGCCGTGAATTTTCGTATCCATTTTTAAGTGTTACGAGTGATGGGAACGTGCATTTGTTGTATACCTGGGATCGAAAACGTATTCGCCACGTTTATTTTCAGTCGATCTGGTTCGATAACGCAAAAGCCAATTTGAGGGAAGCTCGCAATGAGTCAAATTAATTTCATTGAGTTGGTGGCTTTGATGGAGATTGCTGTCTCGAGCGCAATCTTCTTGTTGTGGGGGTTGGAATTGATTTTAGGATTCAGTTCTCCTGTTTGGGTTCGTCTGATTTGTACATTTGCTCTGGCAAATGTTTTATTCTGGCCCTTGGGTATGATCGGTCTCCCACTAGAATTGCCATTGGGTGGATACATCAGGGCCATTACAGGGGACTTGAGTACGGTGTCGATGCTGATATTGTGGACGGGCTTTTTTTCTTTTCGTGATTGGTCGGCGCCTTTAAGCCTGAAGGTTTCCATTTTCCTTGGCGCTGCAATGTTTTACCCGTTATCTTTGGGTCTTGGAATGGTAGATCCTTATTCATGGGGATATGCCCCTAGCTTTTTGTTGATTGGTGTTTTTCTATTTGCTTTGCTGGCGTGGGCGTTTAGCTGGTATAGGGGAATGTGGATCCTTGCCTTGGCGGTGGTTGCTTGGGCTTTTAATTGGCATGAGTCAAGCAATCTTTGGGATTACTTGTTTGATCCGTTTTTGGTTTTATGGGCAGTTTGGG
>CAIKFU010000109.1 GCA_903826775.1 uncultured beta proteobacterium
GGTTAAGTTTTCTATTTCCTGTGACCATTCCTCACGAGTGCTTTCCCTTAGCGTGTAGGCCGAAAATAGTGCTCCGCCAATAATAATCAGGACCAGTCCAATTCCGATCCCCAGAATCAGACGCGTGCCGCCGATTTTTTTTACAGTATTAGGAATCATGAATGGGTATTGAAAAGCTTGGGTAGAATTTGAGTGTCGTATTGTAAGATCTTCCACTATAGGCTAAAAATTACCTATTAAAAAGAGGTCCATAGCAAAAATGAGGGCATTCAAAATTCGTAAATTTACTTTCTTCGCCATTCTATTGATCTTTGTTTGTCCATTGGTTCGTGCGGATATTTACCGTTGCAGCAGTCCTTCGGGCGCCATTACCTTGAGTAATGTGAAAACCGGCGAAAAAAATTGTGAAAAAATGAATCTGCCGCCCTTGGAGGCTCGGAAAAAAATCAATTCCCCCGAACAAGGCGATTTGGAATCGGCTGGTAAATCACGGGAAAAGAGTTCTGCTAAGTCAAGCTACGATACTGCCAATGCAGAGCGTAAGCGGATTATTAATGAGGAAATCGAATTGGAGAAAACCCGTGCCAATGCTGCTGGAACCAAGTTAAAGGAGTTGACCTCGCTCCCCAATAAGACGCCTCAACAACTCAAGGATCTCGAGGTTTATAAAAAGGAGGAGACTTCGCATCGATCCAATATTGACCTGCTAAAAAACGAATTAGGTCGGCAATAGGTCAATTCCAAGCGTAAATCCCAAAAATTGGATTTATCACGTCAAATTAGTATTTTCTTACTATTCACAAAACAAAGCAGTTCGTTTAAAAATACTCAGGCGCAGTAAGTTTCTCTTTAGTACATTTGTACTATTTTCAATTTGTGGAGGTGTTAAGTGAATACCAAATTTAATCAGTCAGGTTTTACCCTAGTAGAGCTTTTAGTTGTCATTGCCATCATCGGAATTTTGACGGCAATCGGCGTTCCCATGTATACGGGTTATCAAACTTCAGCAAAAGTGAGTGCTACAAAGCAGAATTACGATACGATGAAAACGTTCATTGCTGGAGAGGTGACAAAATGTTCCGCCGGTTTAGTTCCATTGCTAAATGACCCGAAAGCGGGTACTGCAACGGTAACTTGCCCAACCGATTTGGCAACCCTGTCCATTCCAGCCGCATATTTTGTTGCGTATTCGAATAAGACCATCAAAAACCCCTACAACTCAAGCGATACAACACCCACTATTTCAGGGGCTGCTTCTGCTTCGGTAGCAAACGCAGGCCGGTTTTACATTAATGCCGCAGATGCTGCTTGCTCGAATGGGGTTTCGGTTCAAACCGTCTTGCAAGATACAACACAAAGTACGCCAACCTATATTGCTTATCCAGTTGCGTCCGAGTGCATCAGCACACAGTAAATTGTTCAGCATGAAAGGCTCGCTTTGGCGAGCTTTTCAAGGGAGTCCGATGCGCAGCAACTCAAATCAATTGGGCATTACGCTTCTTGAGCTCTTGGTGGCGATAGCCATTTTGGGCATTTTGGCTGCGATCGGTATTCCGATGTTGACTGGTAATATTCGTACCGCAAAAAACATCGACGCACAAAATACGCTGAAGTCCATCTATTTGATGGAGAAGAATTATTTTGCCGAAAATTACTGCTATTACGTCAATTCAGCTAGCGGTGATCATACCTCCACTATTAATCAGTATCTGATGGGTTCAAGCACCCCTAGTACTGGGCCAATTTCGGTAGGCTCCAGTAATGATTTCTACTTTTATGTCTTGCCGGGCACGGTTGGCTTTGGCGGAAGCTGCACCGGAACCCAGTCGAACGATTACGTTGTGTATGCGGTATCCAGATCGATGCCGTCCCTGGTCTATTCCGTAAACCAGCAAAATATCAAAAGCGGCTTTTAGGTCGACAAATGGA
>CAIKFU010000110.1 GCA_903826775.1 uncultured beta proteobacterium
CGGAGATTTGCAAAATAAATGCCCAACTGTTTCAAAGCGGTGGGTCCGAAGCATTTGAAACATCCAGCTATTGGAGTTCATCCCTGACCAAGGATGGATTGGTTGCCATCGAATGCTTCACTTCTAATGGCGGTTACGACAGCTTTGGAAGTGGAACTGAAATTCTATCCGCTAGGGCAATCCGCAAGGTGGCGATTTAACCGCTGCATTCCGTCGGAATACTCGATGATTACTGGGTTTTGGATGATTGCCGGTTTTGGCAGAACTTGATTGCCTCGGTATCGGATATGCTGCGACCTTTTTGCATGCAACGATCAAACTGGGCTTGGTTTATCTTGATTTTGGTTTCATCGGCACCAAGCAATTGGTATGCGAACACAACCGCCGCCGCCAAACACAAAAAAATACCCAAAAACATTTTGCCCATGAAAATCCACTGATCCAAATGCAAGCCTTCTACACAAAACCCCAAAAAAAAACAAGATTGTTAGAAAAGCACGGAATCTGGCGAACCCCCCGGCCATGGAATCAACTTCAATTCGTTAGGTAGGAATCTTTGCGCCCCAACACTTTCGAGATTGGGTTGCCTTTTGCAGAGCGGCCATTCAAACCGATCTTGATTCTAAATATTGATTTTAATATTTAGAACGACTTCATTGGGATTCCCCATTTAATAACCCTGCTTATTTAATGGATTCATTTGAATTAGTCGATTTAGCCAATACAAAATCCCTTATAGCGATTACCTAAAAGGCGGGAGATATCGGATTTTGAATGGATCCTAAGTCGCTTGCCGCCCTATTTCAGGCAACCCCTCTTGTCACCTGGGTAGGGACGATCTGCTGACCTAGTGATTCACGGTCATCTTTATTCGAAATGGACTGAGTTTCCAAATGCACGCAAGCGGTCATTTGGGTAGGCGCCCAAACGCTTATTTGCCTTGCTTGCTCTTAAGAACACAAAAAACCCTACAAAATACTTCCAAACCGGGCATAAAAAACGCGTTGCACAATTAGAATGATGGCATATAGGAAATACGATCCTTCCCGGTAGCCATAAACCCATCCTACTCATCATATGCCAGCAACCAATCCAGACGGACTGTTAAATTATGCAATCGGATTGCATGAATCTGGAAAAGTGATCGATGCAATCAAAATCTATCGTCAACTTCAAAAGCAATTCCCAAAACACTCGCACCTTCTTTTTTTACTGGGGGTGGCGGAGTGTCAATCTGGCAATGAAGATGGCGGAATAAAACTATTTAATCAGTCGCTAAAAATTCATCCCGATGCCCAAACCTTTTACAACAAGGGGAAAGCACTAGATGCCCTGGGAAGGCTTGAGGAATCACTTCAATCGTATAACGATGCCATTGCATTAACGTTCAGCGACCCGGTCTCTCATAACAACAAAGGAATCGTGCTGGCAAAGTTGAATCGGCATGATGAAGCGATCCAAAGCTACAACATTGCCATTTCATTAGCACCCAACTTTGCTCAGGCGTATTTTAACAAAGGGAGCTCGCTGCAGGAATGCAACAATGCGGTTGAGGCGCTTCACAATTATGAGATGGCAATTGAGCTCAAGCTACGAACTCCGGAACTGTTTTTAAACCGGGGCGTTGCCCTGGAGGGCCTAAATGCATTAGACGATGCATTGGCCAGCTACCAATACGCCATAACCCTCTTTCCGGATTGCTTTGATGCAATCGTTCGTAGCGCATCGGTGCTTTATAAACTCGCCAGATACGCTGAGGCAACACGCTTTAGCAAAATCGCCATTGGCATCAATCCCAATCATTTAGAGTCGTTCATTGGCCTTAGTTCTGCCCTGATTCAACTAAAGCAATTTGCTGAGGCATTGTCATGCTGTGATCGTGCGATTGAATTGCAACCGGACTGCATTGACGCCCAATACAATCGAGGGCTCATTCTTTTAATTCAACAAAGGTTTGATGAGGCGCTTGCCAGCCTCAAGAAAACGGCAGCACTCAACCCGAACCACGATTACCTGCTAGGCACTTTATTGCATACGAAGATGCAACTGTGCAATTGGGCCGATTTTGATGAGTTGCTACAGGGCATCCAAGAAGCGTTGAATACAAAATCTAGGGTGACGGCCCCTTTTCCTCTTTTGGGATTGGTGGACGATCCAGAGCTTCACAAGTTGGCTTCCAAAATATACGTCGAGGATCTGTTTGCCCAAAAAACCAAATCGCCTCAACCAGACAAATACCAAGATCACGCAAAACTGCGGATTGGGTATTTTTCAGCCGACTTTCATGATCACGCCACGCTGCATTTAATGATGGACGTGTTTAAAAATCACGATCAATCGCGGTTTGATGTTTATGCCTTCTCCTTTAATACGCTAGAAACCGATAACTGGTACAACGAGGTGAAGACGTACTTTAAGCAATTCATCGATGTGACGAACATGCCAGATGAAAGCATTGCCAAACTCTGTCGAGAATTGGAAATTGATATTGCCATTGATCTAAAAGGGTTTACACAAGATAACCGTACCGGCATTTTTTCATTCCGTGCAGCGCCGATCCAGGTCAATTACCTGGGTTACCCCGGCACTATGGGTGCCCAATACATCGACTACATCATTGCTGATGAATTCATCATCCCAAACGAATTTCAGCGCTTTTACTCGGAAAAAGTCGCGCATCTACCCCATTGCTATCAACCCAATATGCAGAAACGGGTTATAGCGGACAACGCATTCGTGCGCAGTGATTTTGGATTGCCGGAGAACGGGTTTGTTTTTTGCAGTTTTAATAACCACTACAAGATAACCCCCAAAATGTTTAGCGTTTGGATGGATATCCTTAGGAATGCGCCCAATAGTATTTTGTGGATATTGCAGCCCAATGCATCGGCATCCAAAAACCTTCAGGACGAAGCCAAAATCCGGGGTATTGATCCCGCAAGAATCGTGTTTTCGCCTAAATTGCCAATCGAAGAGCACCTAAAGCGCTTAATTCTTGCCGATGTCTTTTTGGATACCTTTCCCTATAACGCCCATACAACAGCCAGCGATGCCATACGGATGGGCGTTCCCATCGTTACCTTGTTGGGGAAGTCGTTTGCTTCGCGAGTAGCGTCAAGCATCCTCAATGCTCTGGGCATGACAGAACTCATTACCACCAACATCAATGATTATCAGAATCTAGCGGTTGATTTGGCGACAGACCATCAAAAATTGCACCAATTCAAGAGTCGCCTAGCGGATTCGTTGACCACATCGCCATTGTTTGATAGCGTCGGATTTACAAACGATTTGGAAAATCTTTATTTACAATTGATGCTTTAATGCATTCTCAATTCTTTTGCTGATAAATTCGCACCGCATTGCGACCCGTGTGCTTCGCCTCATACATCGCCGTATCGGCATCCTTCAATAGATCCTCCTGGGATTTTTCGGTTCCGGAGAACAAAACCAGTCCGATACTCACGGAGCAAATGTGCGCCACCATCAACGCCGAATATTGACCAACCATTTCTAGAACATACGGCGCTTCTAATGATAGGCGGATCTTCTCGGCGATTGCCAAGGCGTACTGCTGCGCAAGGACTTCATCCTCCTCAAGATCGGTAATCAACACCACAAACTCATCGCCTCCGACGCGCGAAACGGTATCGACTGCCCTGATGCTTGACTTTAAGCGCCTAGCCACTTCAATCAGCAGCAAATCCCCCGCCTCGTGTCCATGCGTATCGTTTAGGGGCTTGAAGTTGTCCAAATCAATGTAGAGCAATGCGCTGTGGGCGTGACTGCGGTGATTGGAAGCAAAAGCCAAATTGATGCGGTCTTCCAATAGGTGCCGGTTTGCCAGTTTGGTGAGCGCATCGTGAAACGCCATCTCCAAAACCCGCTGCTCTAGGCGGACCTGCTCGCTGATGTCGTGCCCCACCGAGGAGATGCCGATCACTTGACCCTGCAAATTTTTGATAGGGGATAAGGACAGCATGACCGGGATCTGCCGACCATCCTTGCACAGGCGATATGCACGATAGTGAACACATGATTCCCCATGCTCAACCCGCTTCATAATCCCCGTCAAATTCTCCTTGGAGTCTTGGTGAACCAACATGGAGATGTTTTGGCCAATCGCCTCTTCTGCCAAATACCCATACAGCGTTTCAGCAGCCCCATTCCAGCTCGTAATCACGCCCTGCAAATCGTTACTCAAAATGGCATCGCTGGTCGAATCGATGATGGCTTTATAACGCCCTAAAATTTCTTCAGATCGCTTAATGGAAGTAATGTCATACAACCACGCAATATGTGCTGGCTGATCCTCGAATTCCGACACCATAAAGGATGCCAAAGCCCACTTAAGCTCTTTCTGATTGGTTAATTGAACCAGCTTGTTGGTGACACGCTCACCCCTGCCAAGACACTCCAAAATATCGTCAAACTCGTTCGGGTTTGCATAAAATTGCCTTGGATCAATCCCAATCGCCCGTTCCAGCGGCTCGCCGGTCAACTCACAAAAACTTCGATTGCAAAAGAGCACTAGCCCAGTTGACTTGCTGGTTATGCGTATAGCGGCTGGACTATTTTCCAGAATAAAACGGATATGTGTACTTGTACCGCGCAGCAATTCTTCAGAATGCTTACGCATCTCCTCGCTCTGGAAATAAAGGAGTGCTTTGTTGGCGATCGCCAACTCCTTACTCAACTGCAAATTGAGAGAGACCTGGTTATCAATGGGATTTACCATCTTTACCGAATAACAAAACCGTGTTTTGCAATAGCAAACGAGCCTGTTTTTTGAAAAAAATGGGTTTGGGGTGAACGACGGTTATC
>CAIKFU010000111.1 GCA_903826775.1 uncultured beta proteobacterium
CCAGGCTATCGCCTACCTGAATCTGTGAGGCGGTTTCGTAGTTAATGATTTCGGATGCGTTGTTGATCTTAGCCTTGTCGGATGAAAATCCCACACAACCAGTGAGCACCATGGGCAGTAGAACTAAAGCGGTGATTTTCTTCATTTCTTGGGTTCCGTGATTTCGTAGCTGAACGATTGCAGGGCTTGATCTTTGAATACCAATTTGGCGGTGGCGTTTTCGTATGTGCGATTGCTGCTGGCCAATACCATCTTGAAGGCCTTGATGTTGCCAAACACATAGGCGTAGACGGTCTCTTGCCCGGTCTTTTCAATTGACAATGGTTTTCCTAAAAGATCTTCCACTTGGCTGATGGACATGCCACTGTGCAGATCCTTTAGCTTGTCATAGTGAAACTCCACACCGCTGCCACTATCAATGTGAGCACATCCACCGAGCAAGCAGGTGAGACCGGCTGCAAATAACAATTGCCGAAAAAGGCGCGATTGAAAATTGGGTGAAAGAGTGTGGGGTATCTTGCATGGGTATTGCTGTAATGCGTTGGGCATATGTATTTTTCCTTCTCTTGGCTCGTTAATGGATGGGGTATCCATTTATCCAAGTTACGCCATGAAAACCGGAATGCAAGTTTTGAAAAAATAGATCCAATTAAATTTTTCTAGCTTGACTTGTCAAATTGCCCATTAAAATTGCGTTAACAAATTAAACTCAAAAAGCAAAGAAATGATTTGGCTTGCCATTATTTTCTGTTCCATCGCGGTTCTCTTAACTGGGTTCATTAGTCGCCGCCGCTTGGATTTAAAGCCCAAACGCAAGCCAATGAATTGCCATACGGTTGCTCTGCGAAAGTGTGGGCATTTGAAATGGGCGACGCAATATTGGTAGGAAAGATGCAGCCGAAAAGGTTGAAATCCTTACAAGAAGAATATCAAGGAGCAAAAGCCTTGTATCGCCAGGATGTTCAAAATCGGGAACTTAAAAGAGCTGGGAAGTTAACAAATATTGAAACGCAAGTAGAGTTAGTGCATGAACGATTCCCAGAAGAAACCTAAACCGACTTTGGAAAGCCTACTCTCGGATCAGCAAGTTGTTTCCGGTAAGACTCTTTTAAAGAAAGCAAAGGAAAAAGAGCGGGAGTTGGAGTTGTTTCAAAGGGCTAGCGAATTTGAAGAGCGAAACCGCCGAAATAATCGAACTAAAAGTAGCAGTTAATATTCCAAGATGTGTACCAACTTCGTTCCAACTCAAAATACCGTCTGGGTTAAAGAGCAGTTTGATGTCGACCTGCCGTTTCCATTTCCCTTGGAATCCTATCCTGGATATCTAGCCCCGATAGTCCTGCGCCATCCCAAAACCGATGTGACTTGCGGTTTGGCCAAATTTGGCCTTATACCGCATTGGGCAAAAGACGAAACGTTTGGTAGGCATACCTACAATGCTAGGGCGGAGACGGTATCGGAAAAACCGAGTTACCGAACTCCCTGGAAAAAACAGCAGTATTGCCTGGTATTGGCCGATAGTTTTTTTGAGCCGAACTATGAAAGTGGCAAGGCGGTCCGGTGGGAGATCAAAAGAGGCGATTTGGAACCCATGGCCATTGCATCAATTTATGACAGTTGGTTGGATAAGGAATCCGGTGAATGGGTAACGTCCTTTAGCATGCTGACCATCAATGCCGATACGCATCCGGTCATGAATCGATTTCACAAGGCGGGGGATGAAAAAAGAACCCCAGTGGTATTGCGACCTGAGAATTTTCAGAAGTGGTTGAGTGCTACACCAGTTGTTGCTAAGGAAATGA
This sequence comes from uncultured beta proteobacterium, assembly GCA_903826775.1. GTDB lineage: Bacteria > Pseudomonadota > Gammaproteobacteria > Burkholderiales > Burkholderiaceae > Polynucleobacter. Next base: position 1,803 of record CAIKFU010000111.1, read on the forward strand.
TGAGTCTGGATGTATTGCCGGAGTTGGTATCGCAAGCGCATCCCAAACGATAAATGGCTTATGCATACTTCTTTCATTAACCAAGCCGCACGTTTGATTGACAATGCCGATAGCTTATTGATAACGGCGGGAGCCGGAATGGGGGTCGATTCGGGTTTGCCGGATTTTCGGGGGAACGACGGTTTTTGGAAAGCATATCCGTCACTAGCTACCAGCGGCATTGACTTTAAGTCGATTGCCAATCCAAGAGCCTTTTTAAAAAATCCCAAACAAGCCTGGGGATTTTATGGACACCGCTTAGCGCTGTATCGAAAAACTATTCCCCATGAAGGGTTTGGGATACTGCAATCGATTGCCAGCAAAATGCCCCATGGCGCTTTTGTGGTGACCAGCAACGTCGATGGGCAGTTTCAGAAAGCGGGCTTTTCAGATGACGCCATTTTTGAGATTCATGGCTCGCTCCATTCTTTGCAGTGTATTAGGCCATGTCAACATCGGATCTGGTCTGCCAATGGTATTGAACCGGTATTGGATGAAGTGCATTGCGAGTGGGTGATCGATGTCGAACTACTATGGGTATACGACACCCATGCCCGGTTTATTCCATGGGCGCAGGATTTATTTTGTAAAGGGTAAATTGGCGGGGCTTCATGGGAGGGTTTA
>CAIKFU010000112.1 GCA_903826775.1 uncultured beta proteobacterium
CAGCAAACCAAGGAACGCGGCATTTGCCGGTTGAATATAAGAAGTTGAGCGACTTGTTTTGGTGTAACTTGATCTGAGTATATTTGACGATATATTTCAAATGCCGATACTGATCTTAATAGTGCAGCCCAGTGATAGAAGTCAAAAAAATCACCTACTGTCCCATCCTCGGCATTTTTGGAGTCAACACGCAATACCTTGAAAGTTGCTTGATCTTCATACTTTGTTTCTAAAATGCGGGCAGTGTTATCGGCACGTTCCAAGAGGGTGCCGACATTAATAAAATCAAAGGCTTCATTTTTCAACATTGTTCCATGCATTACGCCTCGGAATAAGTGACAGCGATGCTTTACCCATTCAAGTAAGCGACTTGGATCGGTTTGGTCTCGCGCTTCAATTATTCGCTGCAATTCAAGCCATGTTGTATTTTGGGTTTCCCAGACCTCAGAAGTAATTTTTCCGCGAATAACACGAGCATTTTCACGCGCTGCAAATAAGCAAGAAACTATGCTTGATGGGTTACTTGTTTCGTAGATCATAAAATCAAGCACGTTTTCGCGATTAATGATTTCGTAATGATTTTTGAACGACTCCTCAAGTTTTGATATTGTCAGCAGCTTCCTCCAGCTTTGCTCTAGAAACTCTTTAGGCTGAGGTAAAAGAGAAGTTTGGTGATTGACGTCCAGCATGCGAGCGGTATTTTCAGCTCGCTCGGTATAACGAGCCATCCAGTATAGGCAGTCAGCGGTTCGGCTAAGCATGATTCATTTTCCCCTGAGTTACTCTTCCAAAACCCAAGTGTCCTTAGTGCCGCCGCCTTGCGACGAATTTACGACGAGAGATCCTTCTTTTAAGGCAACTCGTGTAAGCCCGCCGGGTACCATTTTGATGGTTTTTCCGGAAAGCACAAATGGTCTAAGGTCAATATGTCTTGGGGCAACACCCGATTCAACAAAGGTTGGGCATGTAGATAGGGCTAATGTAGGCTGGGCGATATATTTGTCTGGATTGTTTTTTAAATGAGCTCTAAATTGCTCAATTTCTTTTTTTGTAGCTGCTGGTCCAACCAGCATCCCATAACCTCCGGCACCGTGCGTTTCTTTAACAACCAATTTGGCTAAATTTGCAAGTGTATAAGCAAGGTCTTCAGGTTTTCTACATTGGAAGGTTGGAACGTTGTTCAAAATAGGCTCCTCCCCCAAATAAAACTTAATCATTTCGGGAACGTAAGGATAGATGGACTTATCGTCTGCTATGCCTGTTCCGATAGCATTTGCCAAGGTAACATTTCCAGCTCTATGTGCTGAAAGTAGTCCTGCAACACCTAAGGTTGAGTCTGATCTAAAGGCCAGGGGATCGAGAAAATCATCATCTACTCGACGATAGATGACATCCACTCTTTCCGGGCCTTGCGTAGTTCTCATGAAGACCTGTTCATTCTTTACGAACAGATCTTTGCCTTCAACCAACTCAACTCCCATTTGCTGAGCAAGGTAGCTGTGCTCAAAATAGGCTGAGTTATACATTCCTGGTGTGAGTACTACAACATTTGGTTTTTTAATATCATTGGGTTTTACCGATTTAAGGCATTCCAATAAAAGATCGGGGTAATGTTCAACGGGAGCAACTCGGTATTTTTGGAAAAGATCCGGAAATAGTCGCATCATCATTTTGCGATCTTCAACCATATAGGAAACACCTGAAGGAACTCTTAGGTTGTCTTCCAGCACATAGAATTCACCTTCACCTGCACGAACGATATCGATCCCAGCAATTTGCGCATAAATATCACGAGGAATTTCTACATTTCTCATTTCGGGACGATATTGAGCGTTGTTAAAAATCTGCTCTGCGGGAATAATTCCTTCTTTTATGATTGCTTCTTCGTGATACACGTCATATATGAATTTATTTAAGGCTTTAACTCTTTGCCTTAGCCCTGCTTCAAGTTGAGCCCATTCTTTTGCCGTAAAAATACGCGGTACCTGATCAAATGGAATTGTTCGCTCAGATCCGAGATCGTCCCCATAAACGGCAAAAGTTATTCCAACTCTTCGAAAAATAAGATCTGCTTCTGCCCGCTTAAGCCCCATTAAGGTATCGCTTTGTTGCCTCAACCAATCATGGAATATTCTGTAATGTGGCCGTGCTTTTCCAGCCGTATCTAGCATTTCGTCAAAAGGCAATTTCATGTTTATAAGTTAATGCCTGTAGGTAGATGAAATTCAATATTCTGAAACGCTGTGGTGCTAAATTGCACTATTTTGGTGCAAAAATGAGATAAGATTGTCTTTCCACCAAAATAAGATTTAAAAAAGCTATCAAATGGTTATTTAATATTATTCTTTTTCTAGGAGATGTCTCCGCGGGCAATTCGCCCCTTTTCAATTTCCCATTCCCGTTCTTTGGTTGCTGCTCTTTTATCATGCTGTTTTTTGCCTTTTGCTAAGCCAATTTCGCACTTCACATTTCCTTTGGAGAAATGAAGGTTTATTGGAACCAGGGTGTGCCCCTTTTGCTCAACTTTTCCAATCAGCTTACGAATTTCCAGTGCATTTAGGAGCAATTTTCTTGTGCGGGTAGGGTCAGCAAAAACATGGGTGGATGTAGAGATAAGAGGGCTGATGTGGGCTCCAATAAGAAAAAGCTCCGCCTTGCGTATGACTACATACGCCTCTTTAATTTGAGCCCTGCCTGCTCGGATGGCTTTTACTTCCCAACCTTCCAAAACAATTCCAGCCTCAAATCGCTCTTCTATAAAATAATCAAAGAAGGCTTTTTTGTTATCGACGATACTCATATTTATTTGGCTTCTTGGTATTCATTATGGCAGACGTCTATAAGACCGTATTAATTGGGCAGTCGGCCGACCGTATGTTTGGTCTGGTAACTGATGTGGCGCGATACCCTGAGTTTTTACCTTGGTGTGGCGGGGTGGAAATTTTTGAGCAAAGCGACGTTGTATTGGAAGCAAAAATTAATATTCATTTCAAGGGAATTAAGCAATATTTCCATACGCGCAACATTAACCACCCTCCTGAAACCATAGATATGGTGTTTGTAGATGGACCATTTCGACGATTTTCTGGGCAGTGGAATTTTATTCCGCTTCGTGAAGATGCCTGTAAGGTCGAGTTTAGGCTTCACTGGGAGTTTAAAAGTGTTTTGCTGGATAAATTAATCGGGCCGGTATTTGCTCATATCGCCGGAACGTTTGTCGATTGTTTTGTAAAACGTGCTGAGGAGATATTCGATTAACGTGATTATTTGTGACGCCCGATATGGTGCCCCCATTCTTCATTCATATCAGTTGAGTCTTGAGAAGGGTGAAAATGCTACTGTGGGGTTGGTATTGGTGAGGTTTGGCATTTTTTCGGGTCAACATGATCCCGCATTAACAAGAAAAGGTTGTTATGGGGTCTTTGGAAAGCGTAAGGAATGGGACAGCCCTATTTATTCTGGGGATCGTTTGGAGCTATATGCCCCTTTATTGATAGACCCCAAGACCGTAAGACGCAAAAAAGCAAACCAAAGCAACGATTTTCAATTAAAAGCTGCCGCTGCAAGAAGGAAAGCGAGAAGGCTATAATCTCTATTTGTGACTAGGGGTTTTGCATGCGACTCATTCAAAAAGCACTTACTTTTGACGATGTGCTCCTTGTGCCGGCTTATTCATCGGTACTTCCGAGGGACGCCAGCTTAGTAAGTCAATTATCTCGAGATATTTCACTCAATATTCCTCTTGTATCAGCGGCGATGGATACGGTTACGGAAGGTAGACTGGCCATTGCAATGGCTAGCGAAGGTGGAATTGGGATCATTCATAAAAACTTAAAACCTGTAGAGCAGGCACGTGAAGTGGCAAAAGTTAAGCGTTATGAATCCGGCGTGTTGCGAGATCCAATTACGGTAGGTCCAGATGAAACAGTGAGACAAGTGATTCAACTTTCCCGCGAGCATGGTTTTTCTGGTTTTCCCGTTTTGCAGGGAAGGATTGTTGTTGGAATTATTACCAATCGTGATATGCGCTTTGAGGAGGATCTGGATGCACCCGTTAAATCAAAAATGACTCCTCGCGAGCGTTTGATTACGGTTAAGGAAGGATGTTCTTTGGAGGAAGCAAAGCGTCTACTTAGTAAGCATCGCCTTGAGAGGGTGCTGGTTGTAAACGATGACTTTGAGTTGCGCGGCTTGATTACGGTAAAAGACATCTTAAAGGCCACTGAGCATCCAATTGCGTGCAAAGATAGTGAAGGTAAATTGCGCGTTGGGGCAGCCGTAGGAGTTGGCCCAGATAACGACGAGAGGATCGAATTGCTTGTTAGGGCTGGTGTAGATGTCATAGTTGTTGATACTGCTCACGGACATAGCCAAGGTGTTTTGGATCGAGTTACTTGGGTCAAAAGAAACTATCCGCAGGTTCAAGTAATCGGGGGAAATATTGCAACAGGCGATGCGGCAAAAGCGCTTGTTGCATCTGGCGCAGATGGAGTAAAGGTTGGAATTGGCCCCGGATCAATCTGCACAACTAGAATTGTCGCGGGAGTTGGAGTGCCTCAAATTAGCGCTATTGTTAATGTTGCGGCAGCTCTCAAAGGCACAGGGGTACCCCTTATAGCGGACGGTGGTGTAAGGTATTCTGGCGACGTATCGAAAGCATTAGCCGCTGGAGCAAATTCTGTAATGATGGGTGGAATGTTTGCTGGCACAGAAGAGGCTCCTGGGGAAGTATTTCTTTATCAAGGCCGATCATATAAAAGCTATCGAGGAATGGGCTCTCTTGGAGCCATGGCGGATGGTGCGGCGGATCGATATTTTCAGGAAGAAATCAGTGCAGATAATGCGGATAAGCTCGTTCCGGAAGGAATTGAAGGGCAGGTTCCGTATAAAGGGAGTGTGCTTACGATTCTCCATCAGCTTACTGGTGGGATCCGCTCTTCTATGGGCTATTGCGGTTGTAAAACCATTTCAGATTTACATGAAAAGGCTAATTTTGTTGAGATTACTTCTGCGGGCGTGCGTGAATCTCATGTTCATGATGTGAAGATTACCAAAGAAGCTCCAAATTATCATATTGATTAATTTATTTTTTTAGGCTATTCCATTCGTGCACGACAAGATACTAATCCTTGATTTTGGCTCTCAGGTAACACAGTTAATAGCAAGGCGTGTTCGGGAGGCTAAGGTGTATTCGGAAATACTTCCATTTGATTGCGATCCAGCGTTAATTCGTCGATATATTCAAGATGAAGGTGGAAAAGGAATCATTCTTTCTGGCGGACCTAATTCAGTTGCCGATTTAGGTAGCCCAAGAGTTCCTCAAGTCGTGTTTGAGTTAGGCGTCCCCGTTTTGGGGATTTGTTATGGAATGCAGGTAATGGCTGCTCAGTTGGGTGGAGCGGTCGCTTCTGCTGAGTCTTTGGGTAAGGCGCGTGAGTTTGGGTATTCTGAAGTTCGGGCTCATGGACATACTGCTTTATTGAAAGGAATTCAAGATTTCTCTACCAGTCAAGGTTTTGGAATTTTGAAGGTGTGGATGAGTCATGGCGACTCAGTTACAGTTTTACCTCCTGCTTTTAAATTAATGGCTTCAACTGACTCGTGCCCAATAGCCGGCATGGCCGATGAAGATCGACGTTTTTATGCTTTTCAATTTCATCCAGAGGTAACTCATACGATTCAAGGCCCTGCTATTTTGGCGCGTTTTGTTCGCGATATTTGCGGATGCAAAGGCGACTGGATAATGGGTGATTATATTAATGAGGCTGTTGATAAGATTCGAAAAAAGGTTGGAAAGGATGAGGTTATATTGGGCTTGTCTGGCGGTGTCGATTCTAGTGTTGCGGCAGCATTGATTCATAGGGCTATTGGAGATCAATTAACTTGCGTATTTGTGGATCACGGCCTCCTTCGTTTAAATGAAGGGGAGTTGGTTATGGAGATGTTTGCTCGTAATTTAGGTGTCAAGGTTATTCGGGTTGATGCTGAATCTGTTTTTATGTCTAAATTAGCTGGAGTTATCGATCCTGAGGCAAAAAGAAAAATTATTGGTAAAGAGTTTGTTGAGGTGTTTCAAAATGAGTCGGGAAAGATTCAAAATGCAAAATGGCTTGCTCAAGGTACGATTTATCCTGATGTAATTGAGTCTGCTGGAAAAGGTAAAAAGGGTGCTCACACAATAAAAAGCCACCATAATGTC
>CAIKFU010000113.1 GCA_903826775.1 uncultured beta proteobacterium
AGAAGAGGACTCGAACCTCCACAACCTTTCGATCGCCAGCACCTGAAGCTGGTGCGTCTACCAATTTCGCCATCTGGGCAATGGGCTCTATTATAGGGGTTATGAGTTAAGTTATCTAAATCGCTGATAAATGGCTTATATACCCAATTTTGAATTATGAATTTTTATGCAATATAAATGCAGAAAGTATTGAATGCCGAAGGAATCTATCCGTAAAGCAGAAACATTGGTACCGCGGTCAACCGACCGTTTGGGGACTGTTCAGGGGCATCGAGATGGCTTTGGATTTGTCGTTCCGGATGACGGTGGCGAGGACATATTTTTATCAGAACGAGAAATGTCTCGTGTAATGCATGGTGATAGAGTAAATGTCCGAGTTTTGGGTACCGACCGGCGAGGTCGTCCAGAAGGTCAAATCGTTGAAGTCGTACTGCATGCAAATCGCATGGTGATTGGTCGACTATTGAATGAGAATGGTGTCTTGATTGTTGCACCCGAGGATAAGAGAATTGGTCACGACATACTAATCCCTCCTCGTGGTCAGGCAGATGCTAAGTTAGGTCAGGTTGTAAGTGTTGAAATAATTGATTATCCGGATAGTTATCGTCAGGCCGTGGGTAGGGTAGTAGAGGTGCTGGGTGAAATTGACGATCCAGGAATGGAAATTGAAATTGCGGTTCGAAAATATGGTGTTCCGTATGAATTTTCAGCCGCCACTTTAAAAGAATTGGCATTACTTCCTGATAATGTTCAGCAGGCTGACCTAGAGGAAAGGGTTGATTTACGCGATATCCCTCTAGTCACAATTGATGGAGCTGATGCGCGGGATTTTGATGATGCTGTTTATTGTGAGCCTGTTATATTTGGCAAATCAAAAGCTTGGCGTCTAATCGTTGCGATTGCTGATGTTTCTCATTATGTCAAACCTGGCCAACCATTAGATGATGAAGCTTTATTAAGGGCAACTTCCGTGTATTTCCCTCGGAGGGTAATTCCCATGTTGCCAGAAAAAATTTCAAATGGCCTATGTTCTTTAAATCCTGGTGTTGATCGTTTATGTATGGTTTGCGATGCTGTTGTTGATGCTCATGGCGTTGTTATGGCCTACCAGTTCTATCCAGCTGTAATGCATTCAGCACAACGCTTTACTTATGATACGGTCTGGGAGGTATTGAGCAATACCAATGGCCCTGAGGCAGCACGATTTATTCAGTTTAAGCCCCATTTAAATAATCTTTACTCTTTGTATAAGATTCTTCTTGCTGCACGTGAAAAGCGAGGTGCAATTGACTTTGAGACGACTGAAACGCAAATTATCAGCAATGAGCTTGGAAAAATTTTACGAATTGAGCCTAGGATTAGAAATGAAGCGCATCGTTTAATTGAGGAGTGCATGCTAACTGCAAACGTATGTGCTGCCGATTTTATTCAGAAGCATGAGCACTTGGGATTGTATCGAGTTCATGCAGAACCATCCGAAGAGAAGCTGACAACATTACGGCAGGTATTGCGTACGTCAGGACTCAGCTTGGGTGGCGGAGAAAAGCCCAAGCCTAAGGATTTTGCAAAGCTGATAAAAGATATTATGCCAAGACCTGACGCGTCAATGCTGCAATCGGTTGTATTAAGATCAATGCAGCAGGCAGTATATCAACCAGATAATGTTGGCCACTTTGGACTTTCCTATCCCGCTTATGCTCACTTCACTAGCCCCATTCGCCGTTATCCTGATTTGTTAGTTCATCGTGTTATTAAGTCGATCCTTCACAAAAAAGCATACCTTCCAGCCATTCCTGAAAGAGTACCTTTAAACCTTGCTCTTCCACGTAAAGGGCAGGCTCGAATAAATGCTGTAAATGCTAAAAAATCGCATGGTGAAAGTAAAATGCATCGCAATCAGGATCAGCATGGTCATACTAAGGCTGCTGGAAAGAATGTGGCCGGTATTTTAGCTACATGGGGTCAATTAGGTGTTCATTGCTCATCTAATGAACGTCGTGCAGATGAGGCTTCACGTGATGTTGAGGCTTGGTTGAAATGCTACTATATGCGCGACCATTTAGGCCAAGAATATGCCGGAACGATTACTGGGGTAGCTAGCTTTGGCTTGTTTGTCCAATTAGAAAACTTATTTGTTGAGGGAATGGTTCATGTTACTGAATTGGGGGGTGATTACTATCAATATGATGAAGCTCGTCAGGAGTTAAGGGGTGAACGAACTGGTATGCGTCACCGTCTGGGGGATCGCCTTCATGTATTAGTAAGTCGAGTAGATCTAGATGCACGTAAAATAGAATTCAGTCTAGTCAAATCTATTGGGTTAGATTCCAGCACTTCCCGTAGTCGAAGTGTCGTACTGGCTTCAGATTCGGGTCGACCTAATAAAAAAGCAGCCTCTAAAAAATCAAAGCCTATAAGCAAGTCTCCTAAGAAACATTCCGGTGTGAATGTGAATGCTGCAAAAGCAGCAGGAAAGCAAGGTGCTCATCAGGCTAAAACCCAATCAAGCCGTAAAGGAAATGGGAAAACCGCTAGCAAATCTGCAGGTGGTAAATCTTTATCGCAAAAGGGGAAACGGTAGTGAAGCAAATACTGTTGGGTTTTCATGCAATTCAGGTTCGCTTAAGGTTGGATCCAGAAAGTCTTAAAGCGGTTTATTACGATCCCGCTAGGCGAGATCGGCGTATGGGTGACTTTCTAAAACAAGCGGAATCAATTCTGGGCGAACGTTTGCATTCTGCAGATTCTGAACGCTTACAGAAATTGACTGGGCATGATCGTCATCAAGGCGTTGTTGCACTTGCAGACAAAATAACTGTTGCCCGTAATTTAGCTGAATTGATTGACGGAATTGATGGGCAATCGCCACTTCTAATGATTTTAGACGGTATCACTGACCCTCATAATCTGGGCGCTTGTTTGCGTGTAGCTGATGGGGCTGGTGTTCATGGTGTAATTGTTCCAAAAGATCGCTCTGCCCATATTAATGCGACTGTAAGTAAAGTCTCCAGTGGCGCCTCCGAGGTTATTCCGTTGATAACGGTTACAAATCTTGCTAGAAGCATGAGGGAGATGAAAGAGATGGGTATTTGGCTTGTTGGAACGGATGATAAGGCCGTCAAATCAATTTATGATATTGATTTGACGGGACCGGTTGCTATTGTGATGGGAGCTGAAGGCGAGGGAATGCGTCGGTTAACAAGGGAAACATGCGATGAGTTAGTGCATATTCCTATGCGAGGTGTTGTCGAGAGTCTTAATGTTTCAGTTGCAAGTGGGGTTTGCCTTTTTGAAGCCCTTAGGCAAAGAAAAGTCCAATTAAAATAGTCTCCTCAAAAAATCTTGATGGAGATTTAATTTAACAAAATAGATTCTAATTTTTGAGTATCGATGCAAAAATTTCTTATTCCTTCAGAAAGTTTTTCGGTTGCCATTGCATCGGCATTTAGTTGTAGACGAAAATTGGGTTCATCAAGCTTAAGCCGAGTCATTGATTCGCTGGCGGAATTTAGTGGTTGATTTTTTGCCCCCAATTTTTTGGTTACAGTTATAACGTTTGCTTGCAATTCTTCTAGTAATTCAGGACTGATGGTTAGTAAATCACATCCGGCTAATTCGATAATTTGACTAATATTGCGAAAGCTAGCGCCCATAATCTCGGTTGAGATATTATGAAACTTGTAGTATTCGAATATGCCCTTGACGGAAATTACGCCAGGATCATGTGGACCGCCGTTTATTTCATTGCTCCAATTGGGACCGAGCTTTGCTTTATACCAATCAGTTATGCGGCCAACAAATGGGGAAATGAGTTTTACTTTAGCATCACCACATGCTGCAGCTTGCACTAAAGAAAAAAGAAGGGTCAAATTGCAGTGGATTCCTTGAGATTCAAGTTCTTTCGCTGCTTGAATACCTTCCCATGTGGCGGCAAGCTTAATTAGTACGCGTTTAGAGTCTATTCCGCTTTCTTTATATAAATTAACTAAATGTTTGGCTTTATCAATAGTTGCACTAATGTCAAAGGATAAGCGAGCATCAACTTCAGTTGATACACGTCCAGGAACAATTTTTAAAATTTCTAGGCCAAATGCTACCAAAATGTAATCCACTAATTGATTAATATTTGCATTTGGATGTGATTGTTTTACTGTTTTAACCAAATTCTGGTAGTTGCTTTGTTGAGCGGCTTTTAGTATTAATGATGGATTTGTGGTTGCATCCTGCGGTTGATACGCCTTCATCTTTTCAAAGTCTCCGGTATCGGCTACCACGGTTGTAAATTGCTTTAACTGGTTTAAAGAGTTATTGGAGATGTTTTTAGCTGGAATATTCATGGAGTTAGCGCCGAATTTGTACTGTTTGCTATTTAAGTTGGAGAAGTTTAATTTAATGAAATATTATTAGCATAAATCAATATTCTAGAGGCAGGTTTAAAAATAATGGATCAAGATCAATTAAAACGTTTGGTAGCTGAAGCGGCAAGGGATGAGGTATTAAGATTGCCTGATGGCCAGCTTTTGGGTATTGGAACTGGCTCAACCGCAAATTGGTTCATTGATTTGCTTGCGCCCCATAAAAATCACTTTTCTGGAGTGGTTTCAAGCTCTATGGCAAGTACAAATCTTTTATTAAAGTATGGTTTTACTGTTATTGATGCAAATAAGGTAATAAGTTTGCCAGTTTATGTAGATGGTGCTGATGAGATTGATCCAAACGGTCACATGATTAAGGGTGGTGGTGGTGCATTAACACGTGAAAAAATTATTGCATCATTAGCAAAACAATTTGTCTGCATTTGTGACTCTTCTAAGCAGGTGCTGGAACTTGGTGCTTTTCCATTGCCGATTGAGGTTGTACCTCTGGCCGAGGCATCCGTTGCTCGTATGATGGAGAAGTTTGGTGGTACGGCAAAATTGAGATTAAAAAACAATAAGCTGCCAAAACAAGAAAAATTGAGCGAACCTTTTGTTACCGATAATAGCGGTTGGATTTTAGATGTTTCCGGTCTGCATATCCATGATCCTGTGAAATTAGAAAATGAAATTAATCAAATACCTGGAATAATTACTGTCGGAATTTTTGCTCAGCGAAAGGCTGACGTATTGTTGGTAGGAGGTTCGTCAGGGGTAACGCGCCTGACGTTCTAACTTAAAACCTTTGCACTCACAATTAATTATTTTCTGGAACGTAGCCGGTAGCCATATCGGCACCACCCTCAAAGAAGTGTTTTTCTACTTGCTTTAAAAGATATTGACGTGCTCTAGGATCGGCCATATTTAGTCGATTTTCGTTAATTAACATTGTTTGTTGTTTAAGCCATCCCGCCCAGGCTTCCTTAGAAACTTCATTCCAGATACGTTTTCCAAGATCTCCAGGAAGCGGGGCAAAATCCAGACCTTCAGCTTCTTTATTTAATTTGATGCATTTAACCGTACGCGTCATTTGTAGTGCCTTTCAATAGATTGTTCTAAGATAATGTAATAAAGCCTCAAAGACTCTTAATTAGAACCATTGATTTTCTATTCCAGTTGTAAATTTGTTTTCTTTCCTCTGGCAAGTCTTCTACAGTTGCACGAACAAATCCACGCTTTAAAAACCAATGTTCAGTCCGCGTCGTTAGTACAAACAATTTGGTAATACCCTCACGTTTTGCCCTCATTTCAATTCTTTTAAGCAATCGCTCTCCATCCCCGGAACCTTGAACATCTGGATCCACGGCTAGACAAGCTAGCTCACCAACACCGTTTGGAAATGGAAAAAGTGCTGCACATCCAAATAAAACTCTATCGTGGTCTATGACTGAAAAGCACGCTATATCGCGCTCAATCACATCCTGCCCTCTTGAGGCTAAGATTCCTTCTTCTTCCAGCGGCATTGTAAGTTGGAGTATTCCCCCAACATCATCTTGATTTGCTTCGCGCAAATTTTCAATATCCGATGATGCCAGCATCATTCCAATTCCATCATGGGTAAACAGTTCCTCAAGTAATGCCCCATCTTGATTGGACGGCAAGAAGTGGACCCTGCTTACTCCGGCTTTGATTGCTTTTCCGGCCACGTTTAATAGTCCTTTCATTCCAACTGGAATTTCAGGGTGCTCTAGCACGTAGTCTTGTAGTTGAGGTAAAGAAAGTTCGGTGATCAACTCTTCTTCGGAGTTACGAAGACCGTTAAAAGGACTTAGGAAAATTAATTTGTCAGCCTTTAATGCCGCTGCCGTCGATGCAGCAACATCTTCGTATGCAAGGTTAAATGCTTGACCGGTTGGTGAAAATCCTAAAGGGGATAAAAGAACAATTTTATTGCTATCCAAGGAAAGTTTTATGGACACAGAGTCAATTTTTCTCACAAGTCCTGTATGGATATAATCCACTCCGTCAACAACCCCAACAGGCATGGCCGTAATGAAGTTTCCTGAAATGACGGATATTCGTGAACCGGCCATTGGGGTATTAGGAAGGCCTCTGCTAAAAGCAGCCTCAATATCCAGTCGAAGTTCACCGGCAGCTTCTTTTACGCACTCCAACGCTGCTGCATCAGTAATTCGATAGCTGTATAAGGTACTCTTGCCAAATTTGCTTTTAATATTTCGGAGCATTAATTGCTCTTCAATTTGCGGCCTTATTCCATGAACCAGAACAATCCGCATGCCCATAGCATGAAGCATGGCGATATCTTCGATTAGATTTTCTAGGCCCATTTCGAGGGCTAGCTCACCAGCAAAGGCAATAACAAAGGTTTTTTCGCGGAAACTATGTATGTAAGGTGCAACATCGCGTAACCACCCAACAAAGGGAAAGTTCGAAGTTGGTTCTGGCTCGGTAGACTGATTTTCGCCAGTAGTTATGGAAGTGTTAGGTGCATTAGTAGGCATAGTGAGAAAATTATAGGGTGCATAAGCCGATTAACCAAATAAAATTCGAAGCGACAGTCCCATTGACCCCATTTAGACGACAACTTCAAATCCAATTTCCAGAGGAATTACCGGTTTCTGGGAGTCGACACTTAATTATGGGGGCTTTAGAGTCCCATCAAGTGGTAATAGTGTGTGGGGAAACTGGATCTGGAAAAACCACTCAGTTGCCTAAAATTTGCTTGGAAATGGGGAGAGGAACGGTCAATGGAGGGCGTTTAATTGGGCACACCCAACCTCGAAGGATTGCTGCCACGGCTACTGCTAAAAGGATTGCATTAGAGCTTGGTTCGCCTATTGGGGTTGATGTGGGGTATCAAATCCGCTTTGCGGACAAAACAAGCGAGAGCGCTTCGATTAAGCTTATGACCGATGGGATTTTATTGGCTGAAACGCAAAGAGACCCATATCTCAAGGCTTACGACACTCTAATAATTGATGAGGCTCATGAGCGAAGTTTAAATATCGACTTTCTTCTCGGATACTTGAAGTTATTGTTACCAAATCGGCCAGATTTGAAGTTAATTATTACGTCAGCCACTATTGATTCACGGCAATTTTCACAGCATTTTTCAATAAATGGAAAAAATGCCCCAGTTATTGAAGTAAGCGGGCGACTATTTCCAGTTGAGTTGCGATATATCCCTTTGGATGAAGGTGATAAGAAGGTGGCGAAAGACCTTTCTGATGCTGTTACAGAAACGATTGCCAATTTATGGCGTGAAGGGATTGCCAGCGGTGGGGATGTGCTTGTATTTCTACCTGGGGAGCGTGAAATTAGAGATTGCGCTGAAAAATTACGAAAAGATTCAATTTTGCAGCAGCGTTTTCATCCAGAAGTGTTGACTCTATTTGCACGTCAGTCAGTTGCCGAGCAAGAGCGAGTTTTTAATTCTGGAAAAGGAAGACGCATTATATTAGCGACCAATGTTGCTGAAACATCTTTAACTGTTCCAAATGTGCATTATGTAATAGATAGCGGTTTGGCACGAGTGAAGCGTTATTCGTATCGAAATAAAGTTGAACAGCTACAGATTGAGCCGATATCACAAGCTGCAGCCAATCAACGAGCAGGTCGGTGTGGACGTGTTTCTGATGGCATTTGTGTCCGACTGTATAGCCAGGATGATTACCAAGCAAGAGCAAAATTTACCGATCCTGAAATTTTAAGAAGCTCACTGGCTTCAGTTTTACTTCGTATGAGTTCCCTACGCCTACCTAAAATTCAGGACTTTCCCTTTATTGATAAACCACTCGGTCGTGCAATTGCGGATGGAATCCAATTGTTGGATGAGTTGGGGGCAATTGAAAACGATGACAATGTAGATAGCATAAGGTTAACTGCAATAGGTAAACAACTTTCTGAATTACCTTTAGACCCTCGAATTGGTCGAATTCTGATGGCGGCAAAGGAACATCAAGCTTTGCATGAAGTGACAATTATTGCTTCCGCATTGGCATCACCAGAAGTGCGAGAAAGACCCCTGGAATATGCCGCTGCAGCAGATCAGGCGCATTTGGTGTTTGCAGATGAACGTTCTGAGTTTTTAAGTTATGTAAAGTTGTGGGACTGGTATCAAGAGGCAATAACTCATCGCCACAGCCATCGACAATTGGAAAACTTATGCCGTAGTAAATTTTTGTCACCCAGACGGTTGAGGGAGTGGCGCGATATACATGGCCAATTGCAAACTATGCTTAGTGAAAAAGGATGGAAAGAAAATTCTACACCTGCCACATACGAAAAAATACACCTGGCTCTATTAACGGGTTTATTGGGTAATGTTGCAAAAAGGGAAGAAGACGAGAAATCCTCCGTCCGAAATAGTAAAGTTGGATCCTATCTTGGCGCAAGAGGTATTCGACCTTTCATTTGGCCAGGGTCTACGATTGGAAAAAAGGCAGGCGCTTGGATTTTAGCTGGGGAGTTGCAAGAAACAAATCGAATGTATGCTCGTACCATTGCAAAAATTGAACCGCAGTGGATTGAAAAAGTTGCTATTCATCGCATAGTCAAATCATTAAGCGACCCATTTTGGGATAGTAAAAGAGGTGAAGTTATGGCCTTTGAACGTGGAGCCTTATACGGTTTGCAAATTTACCATGGTCGTCGCGTTAGATTTGAGTCTCACGATTCACTATTGACAAGGCAATTATTTGTACGTCGGGCATTGGTAGAAGGTGAGATATTTGGCATAGTAGATTCTGCGTTGCATGAAAAAGAAACTGAAAATGAAGCAAAAAAAAACTACCCAAATTGCTTTTTATTTTTTTGGCATAACCGTAAACTCATCAGAGAGATTGAATCCTTAGAGCATCGGTCCAGACGGCCAGATGTTTTAGTTGATGATGATTTGCTATTTTCTTTTTATGACGAGAGAATTCCAAGGGAAATCTTAACGAGATTGGGCTTAAAAAATTGGCTGGAGCGGGAAGAATCGGCTGACTTTAGCTTGCGATTGATAAAGTCTGACTTGATGCGTCATGAGGCTGCTGGAATTACCGTGGACCGTTACCCTAAGAAAATGGGGGTTGGTGCAACGGAATTAACACTTTCTTACCATTTTGAGCCAGGAAACCCAAAGGATGGCGTCACGCTAATTGTTCCTCTAAATCTCTTAAATCAAGTTGATGCAAGGCGTTGTGAATGGCTGGTGCCGGGTATGTGCGAAGAAAAAACGGAAATTTTACTTAAATCCTTGCCACAAAAGTTACGCAGGTTTTGTGTGCCTATATCTGATTATGCAAAAGAGTTCATGCATAGAATGATTGACGGGAAGTTATTTGGGGTTGAAGATTACTTGGGCAGTTTAATTTCCGATTTGCGAAAGGAAAAGGGGGTAGATGTCAGGCGCAATGACTTTAGGTTTGAATCCTTGCCTAGACATTGTGAAATGAACTTTCGCCTAATTGATG
>CAIKFU010000114.1 GCA_903826775.1 uncultured beta proteobacterium
TCAGCTCCCCTTACAGTGTTGATGGGCAAATTGTAGGTACTTTAGGGGTGATTGGCCCCATGCGCATGGCTTACGATCGAGTGATTCCTATTGTCGATATTACCTCTAAGTTATTGTCTGGTGCGCTTAGCAGCTAGTTGCTCTACTATTAACCCCCAATTTTCAGTCTAGTCATATATAAAAATGGATCTCAATTGAACCAAAACCCACACCTGCGACCATCTCGAACCGCGGTACTGTTGCTTAATCTAGGAACACCTTCGGCCCCTACGCCTAAGGCGGTGCGGTCATACTTAAAAGAATTCTTGTCGGATCCTCGGGTCGTAGAAATTCCACGGTTAATTTGGTGGTGTATCTTGAACGGGATTATTTTGCCAATTCGCAGTAGCGCATCCGCAAAGAAATATGCAGCAATCTGGTTGCCTAAACTTGGTTCGCCATTGATGCATTATTCGAGGTTGCAAGCGAAAGATTTGGCTCTGCGTTTTTCAAATCAAGGACATGAGGTCGTAGTTGATTTGGCTATGCGCTATGGCAAGCCGTCCACTGCTGATGTGCTTGGGGAATTAAGAACTTTAGGCGTTGAACGACTATTGTTGTTCCCACTGTATCCCCAATATTCCGCCACAACCTCAGCATCTAGTTTTGATGAAGTCTTTCGAGTATTAAGGGGTTGGCGTAATCAGCCTGAACTGCGCTTGATAAAGCATTATCACGACCATCCTGCTTATATTAAGGCCCTAAAAGATCAAGTCTTATCATCTTGGGAGAAAGAGGGCCGCCCCGACTTTAATGCCGGTGCTCGTTTGGTTATGTCTTTTCATGGATTGCCCAAAAGAAATTTAATAAAAGGTGATCCCTACCATTGTGAGTGTTTGAAATCCGGACGTTTGCTTGGGGAGGCTTTGGGCCTGGAGGTTGGCCAGTACCTGGTGACCTTTCAATCCCGGTTTGGAAAGGCTGAGTGGCTAAAGCCGTATACAGCAACAACAATTAAGATTCTTGGGCAGCAACAATGCCCCAGGGTCGATGTGTTTTGCCCCGGGTTTCCTGCAGACTGTCTAGAAACTCTTGAGGAAATTGCCATAGAAGGACGAGCTACCTACTTGGAAAATGGCGGGAAAGATTTTCGGTACATCCCATGCCTTAATAGCAACCCTATTTGGGTGGATGCGTTGTACGAGATTGCGCAGCAACATTTATCGGGGTGGCCTTTAACTGTTGAAACTGACATTGAATTGGCTTTGCGAGACCAAAGAGCTAAAGCCGTTGAATCTAGAGCAGAATAGAGGTTGTAGAACCCTTGAAATCTGGATTTTTACCCCCATATAAAGGATTGGCAAGCCGATTATTGATAGAAAAGTGATGAAGCAATCATGACACAAGAAAAATCAGGAAATTCCACTCAAGATATTGACGCTGAAATTCAGTCAGGACAAGCGGGCGAGGTCGACCCTTCTGATGTTGAGGCTCTTCCCGCAATCCCCCCAGAGCAAGAGATTGCAGAGCTTGCGCAAAAACTTTCTGAAATGCAAGATAACTATTTGCGAGCAAAGGCTGAGGGTGAAAATATCCGTCGACGAGCCGCTGAAGATATTGCTAAAGCTCATAAATTTGCCATTGAAAGTTTTGCCGAGCATTTAGTGCCGGTTACGGATAGCCTGTACGCCGCATTAAACTCGGAAGCCGTTGAACCAAAGGCTTTTAGAGAGGGTTTGGAGATTACCCTTAAGCAGTTATTGACTGCTTTCGAAAAAGGCCGTATGGCTGAGATAAATCCTGCTGCTGGAGATAAATTTGACCCCCATTTGCATCAGGCCATTTCGATGGTGCCGTCGGAGCAAGATCCCAATACCGTGGTTTCTGTTTTGCAAAGAGGGTATTCCATATCGGATCGGGTATTGCGCCCAGCTTTGGTAACGGTCAGCCAGCCTAAATAATCATCATTTTTTAGAAAAATTGGGCTAAAACAGGCAAAAAACTTCGGTTTTTTGCTATTTAAGACCTTGAATTCCCTTTTTTAGACCCCACCTAGTTCCCATAAGACTTATTTACAAAATTAATTTATTTTTTTGGAGCGGATATGGGAAAGATTATCGGGATCGACTTAGGAACCACTAACTCGTGCGTTTCAGTCATAGAAAATGGTGCCCCTAAGGTGATTGAGAATGCTGAGGGTACCCGTACAACTCCGTCCATTATTGCCTACATGGAAGATGGGGAAGTGTTGGTTGGTGCCCCTGCAAAACGCCAGTCAGTAACCAATCCACGAAACACCGTATATGCCGTCAAGCGCCTAATGGGTCGTAAATTTACGGATGCAGAAGTGCAAAAAGATATTGGTTTAATGCCTTACAGCATCATTAAAGCCGATAATGGCGATGCTTGGGTGGAAGCGCGCGACAAGAAGATGGCGCCACAGCAGGTTTCTGCTGAAATCTTGCGCAAAATGAAAAAAACAGCTGAGGATTACCTTGGTGAAGAGGTGACCGAGGCGGTCATTACGGTTCCGGCCTACTTTAACGATAGTCAACGACAGGCAACCAAGGATGCTGGTCGTATCGCTGGGCTTGAGGTGAAACGGATTATTAACGAGCCAACAGCGGCCGCCTTGGCGTTTGGCTTGGATAAGCAAGAAAAAACCGATCGCAAAATTGCTGTTTATGACTTAGGCGGTGGAACTTTCGACGTTTCCATTATTGAGATTGCAAATGTGGATGGTGAAAAGCAATTTGAAGTACTGTCTACTAATGGCGACACCTTCCTAGGCGGTGAAGATTTTGATCAGCGGATCATTGACTGGATTATTGCTGAATTCAAGAAAGAGCAAGGTGTTGATCTAAGTAAGGATGTTTTGGCGCTTCAACGATTGAAGGATGCCGCCGAAAAAGCCAAGATCGAACTATCTTCTACCCAGCAGACCGAAATTAATTTGCCGTACGTTACTGCAGATGCAAGCGGTCCGAAGCATTTGAATTTGAAATTGACTCGCGCAAAACTCGAGTCTTTGGTTGAAGAATTAATTGGACGCACGGTGGGGCCATGCCAAACCGCCTTAAAGGATGCCGGTATTTCCGCTTCCGATGTTGATGATGTTATTTTGGTGGGCGGTCAAACTCGCATGCCAAAAGTCCAAGATCAAGTTAAAGCAATATTTGGCAAGGAACCCCGTAAGGACGTCAACCCTGATGAGGCCGTAGCTGTTGGGGCTGCAATTCAAGGATCGGTGTTATCGGGAGACCGCAAGGACGTACTACTTTTGGATGTAACGCCTTTGTCTTTGGGTATTGAAACCCTGGGCGGCGTCATGACCAAAATGATTCCAAAGAATACAACAATTCCGACTAAGCATTCACAGGTTTATTCAACAGCAGAAGACAATCAGCCTGCGGTAACAATCAAGTGTTACCAGGGTGAACGTGATATGGCAAGCGCAAATAAATTGCTTGGAGAATTTAATCTGGAAGGCATAGCTCCTGCGCAGAGAGGCATGCCACAAATTGAAGTAACTTTTGACATTGATGCAAATGGAATTTTGCATGTGACTGCTAAAGACAAGACAACGGGCAAGGAAAATAAAATTACGATTAAGGCTAATTCCGGGCTGACCGAGGATGAAATTCAACGAATGGTGAAGGATGCCGAAGCAAATGCCGCTGAAGACAAGAAATTGCTTGAGTTGGTAACGGCGCGCAATACTGCGGATGCTTTGTCCCACTCAACTAAGAAGGCTTTAGAGGAGCACGGAGCAGCCTTGGAGGCTTCAGAAAAAGAAGCAATTGAAACTGCGTTGAAGGAGCTTGATGAGGCTATGAAAGGCAGCGACAAGGCTGCAATTGAAGCAAAGACAGAAGCTCTTGGTAAGGCTAGTCAAAAACTAGGTGAAAAAGCTTATGCAGCTGAGCAAGCCAAGGCTGGTGCCGCTGCAGGGTCTGCTGCTGGATCTGCTGCTGGTGCTCACGCTTCCGCGCCAGATGCGGATGTAGTTGATGCTGATTTTAAAGAGGTTGACGATAAAAAATAATTGAGAGTAGATGTACCTCAAATATCGTTCTTGAATGCAGTAAATGACAAGTCGGCCTAGTGCCGACTTGTGCCGTTAATGAAGTTGAGAGGAATAGGCCGTGGCCACCAGTAAACGCGATTATTACGATATTCTTGGCTTAGCCAAAAATGCAAGCGATGAGGAAATTAAAAAAGCTTATCGCAAATTGGCAATGAAGCATCATCCGGACCGCAATCCGGATAGTCATGATTCAGAGGCTAAATTTAAGGAGGCAAAAGAGGCATACGAAATTCTCTCTGACTCACAAAAGCGTGCTGCATATGATCAATATGGGCATGCTGGTATTGACCCGAGTATGGGAGGAGGTTTTAGTGCGGGCGGTTTTTCAGATGCTTTTGGCGATATTTTTGGTGATATTTTCGGTCAAAGCGGTGGCCGTAACTCTGGTCCCCAAGTCTATAAAGGTGCGGATTTGCGCTATAACATGGAGATCACGCTTGAGCAGGCTGCTGAGGGGTATTCAACGCAAATCCGTGTACCCAGCTGGAGTAATTGCAAACATTGCGGCGGCAATGGTGCTGAGCCTGGTAGTAAGGTAGAGAAGTGTCCAAGCTGCGATGGCCATGGGCAGGTTCGGGTTTCCCAAGGTTTTTTCTCAATGCAGCAAACCTGTCCAAAGTGTCGTGGTACAGGGCAATATATTCCGAAACCCTGCAAACAATGTCATGGTAGCGGTAAGTTAAAAGAACAAAAAACCCTTGAAATTAAAATCCCAGCTGGGATTGATGATGGCATGAGGGTACGGTCCGTTGGAAATGGGGAGCCTGGCATCAACGGGGGTCCTTCAGGGGATCTGTATGTTGAGGTGCGGGTAAAGTCACACGCTGTTTTTGAGCGCGATGGTAGCGATTTGCATGTTCAGATGCCAATTTCTTTCGCCACCGCTACTCTTGGCGGCGAGATTGAGGTTCCTACTTTATCCGGTCGGGTAGAGTTTCCGGTTCCAGAGGGAACGCAAACTGGAAAAACATTCCGTTTGCGAAATAAAGGAATTAAGGGGTTGCGTTCTTCGCTGGTTGGGGATTTGTTTGTGCATGTAATTATTGAGACCCCAGTCAAGCTTTCGGAAGAGCAAAAGAAATTGCTGAGGCAATTTGACGAAAATCTAAAATCAGGCGGTGGAAAACATAGCCCGCATCAAAAGGGGTGGTTTGACAGTGTGAAAAGCTTCTTTAGCTAGATTTTGAGCTTAGGAATTAAAGCCGTGTTCGGGTCCGGGAAATCTATTGGATTTTACGTCGCTAATATAGGCTTTAATGGCTTCTTCAATTGACGATTGACCGTCCATAAAGTTCTTTACAAATTTTGGCGGCTTACCAGGGCTTATGCCCAGAAGGTCAGGTAATACTAAAACTTGCCCCGAACAATCAGGGCCTGCACCAATACCAATAGTGGGAATCGTTAATGCATTGGTTATTGTTTTGCCAAGGGCGGAGGGGATTGCCTCAAGCACTAGCATTTGAGCCCCTGCGTTTTCGCATGCTTTTGCTTGTTCTAGCATGAGTTTGGCAGAGTCCTCGGATTTACCTTGAATTTTGTAGCCCCCTAAGACGTGTACTGATTGAGGCATTAACCCAAGGTGTGCGCATACTGGTACGCTACGATTCACTAGATATCGAATAATTTCAATTTGCCAATCGCCGCCCTCTAGTTTCACCATGTCTGCCCCGGATCTCATCAGTGTGGCAGCGGATTCGAGAGCTTGTTCCGGATGGCCATAACTGGCAAAAGGAAGGTCAGCAATAAGAAAGGTACGATTATTGGAACGAGCAACACAGCTAGTGTGGTAGGCCATCTGCTCAAGAGTGACAGAAGTAGTGCTAGTTTGGCCTTGAACAACATTGCCAAGAGAGTCGCCAACCAGAATAACGTCAAGATTGCAGCGATTTAACAATGCC
This sequence comes from uncultured beta proteobacterium, assembly GCA_903826775.1. Lineage (GTDB taxonomy): Bacteria > Pseudomonadota > Gammaproteobacteria > Burkholderiales > Burkholderiaceae > Polynucleobacter. Next base: position 5,965 of record CAIKFU010000114.1, read on the forward strand.
GACATTGTTGAATCATAGGCTGTGAGAACAGAAATTTTTTCCCCTGCGCGATGCATGGACAAGAGCTTGGAAATAGTGATTGGCTTTTCGCCTTGTAAATAACCCATGACGCAATTCTAATGAATTAATGTGAAGATTGGCTATATGTTTTATTTTCTTGGCAATTGCAGTTACGACAAGGTAGTTTTTCAATTCGTTGATTAGCTACTTGAGGTAAATAGGCCTTCAGTTTCCCAATGCTAGGCAAAAAGAAATCGGGCGCTATTTCTAAAAGAGGTAACAGCACAAAGGATCGCTCCAGTATGCGTGGGTGAGGAAGGGTTAATTCAGTATCGTTCTGGGATACCCCTTCAAATGACAGGATATCCAGATCTAAGGTTCGAGGGGCATTTTCATATGGACGCTCCCTACCAAATGCTTGCTCAATGTTCTGACAAACATTTAGGAGCCCATAAGGACTTAGCTCGGTTTCAATCTGCACAACGGCATTAATGTAGTCCCCGCCGGGAGCATCAACAGGTGCGCTTTGGTAGAAGCAACTTTTGGCAAGTATTTGAAGCTCGCGACGCAATGCAAGACAAACTATTGCATCAGTAATAACTTGACGCGTGTCGCCAATATTTCCACCAAATCCGATAAAGGCAAGAGCCATAACATTTCCAAGCATTAGATGAATCTACTTTACTGAAAAAACTTTAAGTCTGCTTGGATTGAATTATTTTGAATATCCCCCAACCAAGGGTTCTAATTTTCTGGGAGTTTGGTAGGTGATGGCACTGCTGTTTTAGATTTTCTTCGGTGACGACGTTTAGCGGTAGGTTTTGTAAGCCCTGTTTTGTCGTGCACTTCATTTTTTATAGAGTTAAGTAAAGTTTGCTGCGTAATGGGGTCGGCAGCGATAAAACTGGTCCACCATTCACCCAAAGCTGCTGGTTGTTCACCTGTGGCGCATCGAAGCAAAAGAAAGTCATAGCCAGCGCGAAAACGTGGCGACTCAAGGAGGCGATAGGGAAAGCGTCCCACTCGCTTTTCAAATCGAGGTTGCATGGCCCAAATTTCGCGCATATCCGCCTCAAATCTTCGCTGAATAGTCATTCCACTGCTTTGGGTTTCAATGGTTTCATCCATGGCGGAATTAAGGGCGGGAATATTAGCAAGTCCATCGGACAGTTTTTTCTGCCAATTTCTTATGAGGTCAGGCCAAAGAAGGCTGGCAAATAAGAATCCGGCCGATATTGATTTGCCAGATTGAATTCGACTGTCGGTATTTTCTAAAGCAAGACGTATAAAGTTTGCCCCAGCTTGTAAACTTTGCTTTTCATCAAGCATATGGTCAAGTAGTGGCAGAACCCCATGGTGTAATCCGGCGTCTCGAAGGCCTTGGATGGCTGCCCAAGAGTATCCTGACATCAATAACTTAAGTATTTCATCAAATAATCGTGCGGGCGGAACATCCTGAATTAGATGAGCCAATTTTTCTATGGGAGCACGAGTTTTAGGGTCTAAAGTAAATCCTGTTTTAGCGGCAAATCGAATTGCACGAAGCATGCGGATAGGATCTTCGCGATACCGTTTGGCTGGGTCTCCAATCATTCGCAAAGTACGCTTTTGAATGTCATCCATACCGCCGTGGTAATCCAAAACGGTTTCAGTTGCAGGATCGTAGTACATCGCATTAATACTGAAATCACGTCGAGTTGCGTCTTCTATCTGGGTTCCCCAAACGTTGTCTCTAAGGATGCGACCGCTTTCGGCAAGATGGTCTCCTGCGTTATCCAATAGCGCCCGAAAGGTGGAAACCTCGATAACTTCAGGGCGCTCTTTCCCAAAAAAAGTCACGTGAACGATTTGAAATCGACGGCCAATTAATCTTGCTTTACGAAATAATTTTTGCACTTGATCAGGGGTTGCATTCGTTGCAACATCGAAATCTTTTGGGCTGATACCCAGAACAAGATCCCGCACTGCTCCGCCAACAATATAGGCCTGAAATCCAGCTTGTTGCAGCGTATGAGTGACTTTAACGGCGTTTTTGGAAAGCAAGTGAGAATCAATCCGATGGGATTTTTTTGGAATCTTTTTTGGGGGATTATGGTGGCTAGGGTGTGGCATTCTCGCGGGATGACCACGACGAAGTATGCGGTTAATAAATTTAGTGATCATGCAAACAATTCAAGTATTGGCCAGGAACGGTTTATTGCTTCTTGGCGCAGGCGCTCATCAGGGTTTGTTGCTATGGGATTTGTTACTTTTTCCAGGAGTGGTAGGTCGTTTATCGAATCTGAGTAAAAATAGCTGCGAGCTAGAAGATTAAGTTCCAGATTTTGGGTTTTTAGCCAATCCTGAACACGTTGAATCTTGCCTTCGCGAAAATTTGGCAACCCCTTTATTTCTCCAGTAAAGTTTCCATTCGGATTGTTTTCAACTGTTGCGGGTTCTGTGGCCACTAGATGCTCAATTCCAAAGCTTTCAACGATTGGGCGTGTAACAAAGCTATTAGTAGCGGTCACAACGCAACAAAGATCGCCAGCATCTTGATGAGCCTTAACCAAATCGCTCGCTCGCTTGTTTAGTCGGTTAGAAATGACTTCAATCATAAAAATTTTGTGCCATTCCTCTAATTCTGTGCGCGAATGCTCTGCAAGGGGTTTTAAGGCAAATTTTAAAAAGGCATAGATATCGAGTTTTCCGTTTTTATAGTCTTGGTAAAAGCGCTCATTTTCTTTTGCATAGTGAATGCCATCTACAACCCCCTTTCGCACTAGGAATTGCCCCCATTCATAATCACTATCGAAGGGTAAAAGCGTGTTATCTAAGTCGAAAAGAGCAAGTTGAGTCATTACGTTGTTTGGTTTCCAATTTGAAGCAAATCCCTAACTAAAGGAAGGGTTACTGGACGTTTTGTTTCTAATGAGTAAGCATCAAGCGCATCAAGTAAAGCCATTAAGTTCGGCATATCACGATAAAAGCGATTAAGTAACCAAGGTAATACATCAGAGGACAACACTAGACCGCGAGCTTTGGCAGCGCCTTCTAGAGCCTGGATCTTCTCATTATCGCTTAAGAGCTGGGTTTGGAAGACCAACCCCCAACCAAGGCGAGTGCGAACATCTTCTCGTATCTGCAAATTGCTAGGCGCTTGATTGCCTGACATAAAAATATATAAAGTTTGACTAGCTTGAACTATATTAAGAATTCGAAATAAGGAACCCAAGAGTTTTTCATCTAGGTAATCTACGTCATCAACTGTAATAACTGCTGTTTGGTCGCTTTCGGCGATCCTGGATATCGTTTCTTCAAGGTGAATCCAGGAAACGGGTTCATTAGCCTGCAGAAAGAAATGCTTTAGCCCATGATTTTCTGCGGCAATGTTTAATGCTCGTAATAAATGACTTCTGCCTGATCCTGCCGATCCCCACCAATATATCCAACGATGATTTAAAGGATATTCTTTATTAGCTTGTTTTTTTTGAATGCTTGAAGTCTTCCATTCCTCAACCAGTTTTTGCAAAGTCGAAAGGAGAGCAATGTCTCCACCCGGTAAAAAGTTCTCAAGAGTTGGCTGATGAGAGTGGCTTAGATCGAGGGCAAATTGTTTCGGGAGGGCCGGGGTTTTAATCATTAATCTGCAAAAGGATCTATTTTTGATACCAAGTGCTGCGTATGTATTGAGACCACGTAAAATGGAACAGAACTAAACTCACAGCGCTAATTGGGAGTGCGAGTAAAACACCAAAAAAGCCAAATAATTTTCCAAAAAATAGTAATGCGAATAATACGGCAACAGGATGTAGACCAATTCGTTCGCCAACTAAGCGCGGGGTAAGAAAGAATCCCTCGAGAAATTGACCTAAAGAAAATAAAATCAATACGCCGATTATTTCAGGGCCCGGGCCAAATTGTAGCAAGACTGAAAGTGTGGCAATACTAAAGCCAAGCGTAATTCCAATGTAAGGGATGATAATCATTAAACCGGTAAAGACCCCTAAGGCTAGGGCGCCTTGCATTCCAGTAAGGCTTAATCCTATGCTATAGAAAGTTGCCATGATGGCAATGACGAGTATTTGTCCTCGTAGATATTGCGATAAAAGTGCATCAGTGTTGATTGCTAATGTATTGGCGGTGGCTTGAAATCTAATTGGAATAAATTCTTGCAGTAGTTTAAAGAAATGGTCCCAATCGATGAGCAAATAGAACATGACGAAAAGAATTAATACTGTGTTTACAAAAGCGCCTAAAACAGAGCTACCGGACATTAGAATTGTGTCAAATGTAGAGCTCATTAATGCATCTGCATTGTCGTTAATATGGGCGGTAATTTTTTGAGTTGCTAATTCACGCAACGCAGTCCAATCAAGGGTGATGTGATAATCCAGTAGCTTTGGAGCAAGCCAGGCTTGGGTATTTTGAATCCAATTGGGTAACTGAGACTTAATTAGGGGAAGTTCATGGCTAATAAGGTTGATAAGCAAGGTTATGATGCAAATAAGCAACCCGATCCCGAAAAAAATAGCTAACCCTGCAGCCATTGACCTTGGAAGACGGTACCGCTCAAGCCATAAGCTGATTGGTCGAACAGCATATGCCAGAATGAATGCGGCAAGAAAAGGGGTAAAAATTTCGGCCATTGTGATTGATCCTCTAGAATTCAATGATTCTACCGACCAAGTTCAACTTTTTACTAATCTTCTAAATTTGCCATGAATTCATCCACTTTCCCCCAATCCAAAGGCCTTTCCTATCGTGATGCCGGTGTAGATATTGATGCTGGGGACGCCTTAGTTGAACGTATCAAGCCAATGGCCAAGAAAACAATGCGGGAAGGAGTTTTGGCGGGAATTGGGGGTTTTGGGGCTTTATTTGAGATTCCTAAACGGTATAAGGAGCCGGTATTGGTTTCCGGAACCGATGGTGTGGGTACAAAATTGAGGTTGGCGTTTGAATGGGGCCGCCACGATACGATTGGCCAAGACCTGGTAGCAATGAGCGTGAATGATATTTTGGTCCAAGGGGCTGAACCACTTTTTTTCTTGGATTATTTTGCTTGCGGGAAATTAACAGTGGATACGGCGGCTACGGTAGTTGGAGGGATCGCCAAGGGCTGTGAATTGGCTGGTTGCGCTTTAATCGGTGGTGAAACTGCTGAAATGCCTGGAATGTACCCTCCAGGTGAATATGATTTGGCCGGATTTGCTGTTGGAGCAGTTGAAAAATCCAAAATTATTGATGGTTCACGGATTGTTTCTGGTGATTCAATTTTGGCGATTGGTTCTAGTGGCGCACATTCAAATGGCTATTCACTCATTCGGAAAATTATCGAGCACTGCGGCGCAAAACCTAGTGATGATTTGGGCGGGCGACCTTTGGTTGATGTAGTGATGGCCCCGACGGAAATTTACGTCAAACCGTTGCTGAAATTGATTTCAGAGTTGGAAGTAAAAGGCATGGCGCACATTACTGGCGGCGGCTTGGTGGACAACGTTCCTCGTGTATTGCCTAACAATATTCAGGCGATATTGCATCGTGACAGTTGGGAATTGCCTGAACTGTTTCGTTGGTTGCAAATGAAAGGGGGGGTGGCTGATTCAGAGATGGTGCGAGTTTTCAATTGCGGCATTGGAATGGTGGTGGTGGTTGCAGCTGACCAAGCGGATAGGGCATTGAATTCCCTTAAATCCCAAGGACTCAAGGCGTGGGTGGTTGGAAAAACACTTGATCGTCCTAAGGATGCCCCGCAAACAATCGTGGTTTAGTTTTGTTGAAGATATGTTTTGCAGTAATTTAAGGCGGCTAATAATTGAGCGGGGTCGTAGGGATCGAATCTATTTCTTCCTTCCATTGCCCTTAACCACGTTAACTGTCTTTTGGCCAGCTGTCTCGTAGCGGCTATTGCCCTCTCCCTCATCGATTCCCAGTTGGAGTCTCCTGATAAATATTCCCAAATTTGCCGGTATCCAACCGAACGTAGGGCAGGCAAATCAGGATTAAGGTCATGTCTGGAGCGCAGGGATTCCACTTCCTGTATGAAACCATTTTTTAGCATTTCGTCAAAACGAATTTGTAGGTTTGTATGAAGTTGCGCTCGATTATTCGGCTCAAGGGAGATCAGTCTGACCCAATCAGGGAGAATGGAGCCTGCTCTTCCATCTATGGCGGGTCCATCTGCTAACCATGCAGATAAAGGGCGACCGGACGATTCATATACCTCTAGAGCGCGCTGAATACGTTGTGCATCATTTGGCATTAGTCGAGCTGCAGTAATTGGATCTATTGTTTCTAGACGTTTGTGCATTAAAGGCCAGCCAATTAATTCACCTTGTTCATCAAGACGGTTGCGTATGGATGGGTTTGCTTTAGGCAGAGTGGAAAGACCGAAGGCCCAAGCTCTCCAGTAGAGCATCGTGCCCCCCACAATGACGGGAATATTTCCACGATGACGAATTTGGGTGCAAAGCAAGCTTGCATCAGTTGCAAAGCGAGCAGCTGAGTACACTTCGGTGGGGTCCAGAATATCAATTAAATGGTGAGGCACTAAAGCTTGCTCAGTTTTGGTCGGTTTTGCGCTGCCAATATCCATCCCTTTAAAAACAAGGGCGGAGTCCATGCTAATTAGCTCTACGGTAACCCCGATCGAACGGGCATGTTCTGCTAGTGACATGGCTAGATGCGTCTTACCAGAACCGGTTGGCCCTACGATTGAGAGTACTGACTGAATACGTGGCTCAGTTAACATGCCTAATTATAGGAATGGAATGCTTATGTCCTGTTAATATCCGCTTCAGTCCCATTATTGGAGTTCAAATTGATTGATGCCTTATTACAGTTAAGTGACTTACTGCTACATATTGATAGCCATTTGGATTTGGTGGTCCAACAATATGGGTACTGGGCATATGGGCTGTTATTTGCTATCGTGTTTTCAGAAACCGGACTTGTTGTTGCCCCCTTCTTGCCCGGCGATTCTTTACTTTTCATATCCGGAGCATATTGCGCTACGGAACATTTTAATTATTGGACTTTATCTATCGGCCTTGTCTTGGCAGCCGTTGCTGGAAATACGGTGAATTACTTTATTGGACGGTGGATCGGACACCGGATCTTTGGAAGTGATTTTAGATGGATTGATCAGGATGCTTTGCGGAAAACCCATAACTTTTATGAGAAACACGGGGGGAAGACAATTATCCTTGCCCGGTTTTTACCTATTATCAGGACTTTCGCCCCCTTTGTTGCCGGAATTTCCGAGATGGCTTTTGGGCGTTTCCAGCTTTTTAATATTGTTGGGGCATCTTTATGGGTTTTTGGTTTAGTTGCAGCCGGTTATTTTTTTGGAAACATTCCGATTGTTCGTCAGAATTTAAACATTATTGTCTTGGTTGGCGTTGCTGCTGCTGCTTTACCTATTCTCTTGGCAACCTTATTGAGGTTGGTACGCCGAAAGAAAAAAGCCTAATTTATTTGAACTAGACTTTTCAGAAATCTGGGTTTATTTAGTGTTCTCGAGTTTGACTCGCTAAGGTTGCAATGTGATCTCGAATTTCATCTGCATCCTCAGCATCGGGGGATTGACTTAAGTAAGTTTGCATATCCTCAAGTGCAGGGCGGATGTATTCAAGTTGAGCGAAGATTAGTCCTCGGTCTCGAATTTCATCTAACGAGTTTGGCAATAGTATTACCAATCGCTCTTGAACCCCAAGTAGGCGTTCCCAGCGCTCATGTTCGGTATAGATTAGTTTTAAATTTCTTAAAAAGCGTGAAAGAATTTCTCGCGGGCTGGATGCCCTGAGAAACACGCTTAAAGGCAAACTTAAATTCCCGCGATAGCCTTTTGCATCAAGGTATGGGTCAAGCATTTCCTGCAGTTCATGTTTAGATAGTGAGTTTCCCGTAAGCGGATCCATAATGATTTCTCCTTGTTGCAAGGAAATGCGCATCATAAAATGATTGGGAAAGGAAACCCCGCGAATTTTTAAACCGATTTGATGCCCCAGTTCGATCATCAAAATTGCAAGAGAGATGGGGATGCCACGCCGACTTTCAATAATTTGATGTAAGTAAGAATTTTCAGGGGCGTAAAAATCATTCAGGTTCGGTCCAAAACCAAGCTCGGTATAAAAGTAGTGCTTCAATATTTGTAAGCGCTGTATAGGTAACGTTTCAGGACTTATCCTGCTTTTGAGTCTGTTGCCGAGTTGATCAATGTGGTCTAGGACGCCTTGCACATTTAAGTCGGGATAGGCATGCTGGGCAACAGCGATTGCTGCCTCAGTTAAAGGAAAATGCTTATCTTCGGCGACTAGGGACGAGAAATAGTCAAGCTGTTGTGTTGGCATAACAGCTATTTTGCATGACGTAAGAATTTTTGCCAGCGAATGCCTACTAGCCATAGGGCTGCGAAATAAACAATCGCCGCAATGCTAAGCCAAAGACCTAACAATCCTATTCGGATCCATGGCGTGTCTTGTAAGGCTATCCAATTGTGGTTTGATGAGGCGCAGTACAGCAGAAGGCTAAATGGAATAAGGGCAACAGTAAGTTGCAACAAGTATTTATGCCAGCCTACGGAATTGGGTAGTGCGCCACGTTTTTTTAAACCAGTCCAAAGCAGTGTTGCATTGAGGCAAGCGCCAAGCCCGATCGAAAGCGCGAGGCCTGCATGACCAAAAAGAGGTACAAATATCAGGTTTGCCAATTGGGTAGCTACCAAAACAATTAAGCCAATCCGAACAGGGGTGCGGATGTCTTGTCTTGAATAAAAGCCCGGGGCAAGAATTTTTACCAAAATTAATCCGATAAGACCAACACCATAAGCTGCTAAGGCGCGTTGCGTCATAAGGACATCTAGGGCACTGAATTTCCCATAGTGATATAAAACTGCTGCTAATGGCTCGCCAAACAGGAAAAGGGTAATTGCGCATGGTGCGGCTAATAGAAATGTAAGTTGCAAACCCCACACTAAAAGCTCACCAGCATGTTGAAGGTCTTGTTTTGCGTTTGCCTTGCTAAGGCTTGGTAATAGCACGGTGCCAAGCGCCACCCCTAATAAAGCCGTTGGAAACTCCATGAGGCGATCGGCATAGGAAAGCCACGAAACACTGCCTGCTTGCAAGCGAGAGGCTATGTTGGTATTGATTATTAAAGAAATTTGAGCAACGGACACGGCAAATACGGCCGGTCCCATTAATCGAAGAACACGTCGAGCATTTGGGTTTTTAAGGGCTGCCTTAATTGTTTTTGGCAGAAGTCCAATCCGGGGTAGTAGCCCTAGCCGTTTTAATGCGGGAATTTGAATCAGAAGTTGAAGAACGCCCCCAAGCACCACACCAATAGCTAAGGCATAGATCGGTTGATTTAGGTATGGCGAGAGCCCGATTGCGCTGCCAATCAATGCTACGTTTAATAAGACTGGGGTAAAAGCCGGTATTGCAAAGCGTTGAAACGTGTTGAGGATGCCTGCTGAGAGCGAAACTAGCGAAATCAGGCCAATATACGGGAACATGATTCGTGTCATGACAACGCTGGCATCATAGGCTGGACCATTTTTCAAGCCTGTAGCAATTACGAGAATGAGAATAGGGGCCCCAATGACACCAAGGAATACCGTGATCAACAAGGCCCAAAATAAGATCGTTGCAATGGCGTTTACGAGGTTTTGGGACTGTTTTACATCTCCTTGACTAGAAATTTCTCCCAAAATGGGGACAAAAGCTTGTGAAAATGCGCCTTCGGCGAATAGTCGCCTCAGTAAATTGGGAAGGCGAAATGCAACATTGAAGGCATCGGTCCACTCCGAAGCCCCGAAACTCCTAGCTATGAGTGTCTCTCGAAGAAGACCAGTAATCCTGGATATCATGGTCAGCGAGCTGACTTTGGCGGCGGCAGAAAGCAGGTTCATGGGGGGATTTTCCCTTATTTATGGGGGGACTGTGCTTTTTTCATCCTTTAATGTAAAATCTTGGGTTTTAGTGAGCTAGCATCAAATCTAGCGAGCCGTTTAGGTTTTTAACTAATCGTATTTGTAATTATCAATATAGGCAGGTTTAAGAGATGGCCAATACCGCACAAGCGCGTAAACGCGCAAGGCAAGCAGTAAAGCAAAATGAACATAACTCGAGTTTGCGCTCAAAGTTGCGTACTTCGATTAAGGCAGTTCGAAAAGCGATTGACGCAGGGGATAAAGCTGCAGCAGCCAAGGTTTTTGTTGCCACCCAAGCCACAATTGACAAGATTGCCGATAAAAAGATTGCGCACAAGAATACTGCGGCTCGTCAAAAGTCACGTTTGTCTTCAGCAATTAAGGCAATGGGCGCTTAGTAACGGTCTGCTAGATAGAGAGTTGATCTCGGTCTTGGCCCGCTCCTAATCAGGGCGGGTTTTTGTTTTCAAGGGTTGCGTTGTGTATTTGGGTCAAATTCACAAGCTTCTTCAATTGGCAGGTTGTTGTCTTTGGCGAAGTTGATGACAAAATCCAGCGCTCGAGGGTCAATGTCATGTAGTCGGGTGTCTATGACGACGCATTTGATTTTTGTGATAACAATTGGCCTTACGTAAGGTGAGTAGGTAAAGCGTGGGTCTCCTGAGTCTCCATTAGGGCGGAAGGTGGCCATTACCCCGCAGAGTCGTTCAGCCCAGTCGCTTGGTCTAAATGGCTTGCCTGATTTTGTAATACCATGAATAAAAAGCTTTTTATGGTTCAAATTGGCATCAAAATTTGGGTTGGGGTAGTAGTTGCAAGTCTTCTAGCTTAACAGTGCCGTCTCACCTTAAAGTCAAATTAAGATCTATATTTGTGCAAGTGGGTTTTTAGAAAAAAATGCAAACTAAAATTTCTGTAGACAGTTTAACTGCTGCTTCCTTAGCAAAGCCTCAGACCTCAGGTCAGGTTCATCACTATTTGCAGTTTTCGGATTTAAACCGAGACGAATACGACTATTTGCTTAAGCGTTCAGCCTGGCTTAAAGCAAAGTTTAAGAGTTATGAAACTTGGCATCCTTTGCATGATCGAACTTTGGCCATGATATTTGAGAAGCATTCCACTCGTACTCGTTTATCTTTCGAGGCGGGAATTCATCAATTGGGTGGTCATGCGGTGTATTTGAATACGCGCGATACCCAGTTGGGTCGAGGGGAGCCGGTAGAGGATGCCGCACAAGTTATTTCACGCATGACCGATATCATCATGATTCGAACGTTTGGACAGGAAATTATTGAACGTTTTGCAGCAAATTCTCGGGTACCGGTTATTAATGGCCTGACAAATGAGTTTCACCCATGTCAAGTTTTGGCAGATGTTTTTACTTTTGTTCAGGCTCGTGGACCAATTCAGGGAAAGGTTGTGGCTTGGGTTGGGGATGCGAATAATATGGCGTATACCTGGATCCAGGCTGCTGAATGTCTTGGGTTTGAATTTCGCTTTTCTGCACCTGAAGGGTATCAGTTAGATGGTTCGCGTTTGAGTGGGTCTTCTCTAAATCACCTTACGGTGTGCAGTGATCCACGCGACGCTTGCAAGGGTGCTGATTTGGTGACAACCGATGTTTGGACAAGCATGGGCTATGAAGATGAGAATGCCTCTAGAGTGACCGCATTTAAAAATTGGATGGTGTCTAAGGACTTAATGTCATTGGCAAAGCCGGACGCATTATTCATGCATTGCTTACCAGCGCATCGTGGAGAGGAAGTTTCGGCAGAAGTGATGGATGGCCCTCAAAGTGTTGTTTGGGAAGAGGCAGAAAATCGCTTGCATGTCCAAAAAGCTTTAATGGAGTATTTACTTTGCGGTCGCCTTGATTAGTCGAATTAGTGGTTACCAATTTTATTTTTATATTTTTTGCAAACATAAACTATGTCTGATATTAAAAAAGCAGTTTTAGCGTATTCTGGCGGGCTTGATACAAGCGTAATCTTAAAGTGGCTTCAAGATACCTATCAATGTGAAATCGTTACATTTACTGCGGACTTGGGGCAGGGCGAAGAACTTGAACCTGCTCGTACCAAGGCATTGAAGTTTGGTATTAAGCCCGAAAATATATTTATTGACGATCTTCGGGAAGAGTTTGTACGCGATTTTGTATTTCCGATGTTTCGCGCCAACTCAATTTATGAGGGCGAATATTTGTTGGGTACTTCCATTGCCCGCCCCCTTATAGCTAAGCGGCAAATTGAAATTGCTCGTCAAACAAAGGCTGATGCTGTTTCACATGGCGCTACCGGAAAAGGTAATGATCAGGTGCGATTTGAGTTAGGTTATTACGCATTGGAGCCGGGTATAAAGGTAATTGCACCGTGGCGTGAGTGGGATTTATTATCTCGCGAGAAACTAATGGCTTACGCTGAAAAACATGGTATCCCAGTCGAAATGAAGCATAAGCAAGGTGGCTCACCTTATTCGATGGATGCAAACTTATTGCATATTAGCTATGAAGGCCGCCATTTAGAGAATCCGAATGCGGAGGCAGAAGAATCAATGTGGCGCTGGACGGTTTCTCCAGAAAAGGCCCCGAATACCCCTGAGGTGATTGAGATTGAATTTAAAGCAGGCGATCCAGTTGCGATCAATGGTAAATCGTATAAACCGCATGAACTTTTGGCAGAGCTAAATCGCATGGGCGGTTTACATGGTATTGGCCGACTTGATTTGGTAGAAAACCGATTCGTTGGGATGAAAAGTCGAGGTTGTTATGAAACTCCTGGAGGCACGATTTTGCTGAAGGCCCATCGCGGAATTGAAAGCATTACGTTGGATCGAGAGGTAGCCCACCTTAAAGATGATCTTATGCCTAGATACGCAAGTTTAATTTATAACGGTTACTGGTGGGCTCCCGAGAGGGTTGCTTTGCAGACCTTGATTGACCATACTCAGCAGTTGGTAAACGGGTTTGTTCGCTTGAAGCTTTACAAAGGGTCGGTATCAGTCATTTCGCGGGATTCTGTCAATACCCTATTTGATCAAAACATCGCAACTTTCGATGATGATGGTGGTGCATACAACCAAGCAGATGCTGGGGGTTTTATTAAGCTAAATGCATTGCGCATGCGAATTGCTGAAATTGCAAAGCGTAAACGCGTATCTCGATAAATTTCTTAGATAGCCTGAATTGAAAGAATGAAGATGGAATTTAAAAATGTATCTGTAGGAAAAAAAGCCAATATCTATTTTGAAGGTAAATGCATTTCGCATACCGTAACCCTACCCGACGGAATTAGAAAATCAGTTGGTGTTGTATTGCCTAGCACGCTGCGTTTTGATTTAACTACTCGCGAAGTAATGGAGGTAGTTGATGGAGTGGCCAACGTGAGCATTAATGGATCCCCAGAACAACCTTTTCATTCTGGACAAAGTTGGACGGTCGATGCGGGAGGTTATTTTGTGATCCGCGCTGAGTTGCCAGTTCACTATGTATGTCATTTCGAGTAAGGTTCCGTTGGCTGCTAATTAAAATGTAGGGCGGTTCAGGCTAAGTTTTATTTTGGAGGTAAGCCTTGTATAACGCTTCCAGGTCCAATTAAACGCTCTGAGAACCATTTTTGATTCATTTCCAAAGCATAGCGAATACTTGCTTTTGGACAGTGATTGTTTAGGGTCTCGGCTTGCATTTCTTCAATATTGACAATTTTTCCATCGTCAGCGATAAACGCAATTGCTAAAGAAATTTTTGTATTGCTCATCCAAAAGCAATGACCGGCTTTTTGATCAAAAATAAATAGCATGCCTGAATTATTTGGCATGCTGGTTCTATTCATAAGGCCAATTTGTTGTGTTTGTGGCGTATTTGCTACTTCCGCCTGTATTCGGTATATGCCTGTTTTTAATTCAATGGTTGGCAGGCCAATATTTTGATTTAGGTTTATACCCTGGGCAAGGCAGAGAGTATGAGTTTCGGCAAGTAAGATGGTAAGCAAGGACAGGCGCAGGATCTGAAAAAATTTCCATTTCAGATGTGGTGGGTAGGCGATCAAGTTTGTTTCCCAGAGGATTTAAAGAATTTTAGGCGAAAAAAAACCCAGAACAAAGCCTGGGTTTTTAATGTTTTTAACAAGGACAGTGATTAAGCACCTTGAATATTGGTCGCTTGCTTGCCTTTAGGTCCTTGGGTAATATCAAACGTTACCTTTTGGCCTTCTTTGAGGGTTTTAAAACCCGCCATAGTAATCGCGCTGAAATGCGCGAACAGCTCTTCTTCACCATCATCAGGTTTAATAAACCCGAAACCTTTTGCATCATTAAACCACTTAACAACTCCGGTCGCCATGCGAACTCCATTACATAAACTTATAACAACCGTGAAGAGGGTGAATACTTTTTGATCAGATTCGCTCTGCAACACGCCTAATAGAGCCTCTTAAAGAAGCACTACCCCCGATTGTTTGCCCTTTTTGCTGGAGTGTCAAGGAGTTATATCCACTTTGGTACTAGTAAATACCCCTTTTTTTATAGATAAATGCCCCAATATGGTGTTTATGGCAATTTACTACCGGATTTTCATAAAAAATAACCTGTAAATTGGAATCTTCAGATGTATGTTTAGAATGTTTCTCATGAGTCGCAATATTAAAACACCCCAAGTTGGTTCGCCAATCAAGCCGCACATTGAGGATACGGCCCTTCTTGAAAAGCAGGCGGAGAAGGTCAAGTCTCCTTCAATGTTTAAAGTTTTGTTATTAAATGATGACTACACGCCAATGGAATTTGTGGTGATGGTTATTCAGGAGTATTTCAATAAGGATCATGAAACAGCAACTCGGATCATGCTACAGGTTCATTTAGCTGGCAAAGGCATTTGCGGGGTTTTTACCCGAGATGTTGCTGCAACTAAAGTGCATCAGGTTATCGAGCTATCCCGCGAGGCGGGTCACCCACTACAGTGCACTATGGAGGAAGCATGATTGCCCAAGAATTAGAAGTTAGCTTGCATATGGCTTTTGTTGATGCTCGAGCAGCTCGACATGAATTCATAACCGTTGAACATTTACTTTCAGCGCTTTTGGATAATGCAACTGCGGTTGAGGTTTTAAAAGCATGCGCGATTAATATTGCTGAATTGCGCGCGCAATTAAAGAACTTTATAAATGACAATACCCCGGTCGTTCCCGGTAACGAAGAAGTGGATACCCAACCTACCCTCGGTTTTCAGCGAGTGATACAGCGCGCAATTATGCACGTTCAATCAACCTCAAATGGAAAAAAAGAGGTAACCGGGGCTAATGTTTTGGTGGCTATTTTTGGCGAAAAAGATTCTCATGCTGTTTATTTCTTGCAGCAGCAGGGGGTAACGCGATTAGACGTTGTGAACTTTATTAGTCATGGTGTACGTAAGGATCAGACTGAGCCTACAAAACCTGCAGATTCAACGCAAGAGGCAGAGGAATCAACGGCTGGTGGAAAAGAAAGTCCATTGGATCAATTTACGTTAAATTTAAATCTGCTTGCTCGTCAAGGAAAAATTGACCCACTAATTGGGCGTGATAACGAAGTTGAGCGTGTAATACAGGTTCTTTGTCGTCGTCGCAAGAATAATCCTTTATTGGTTGGGGAGGCCGGTGTTGGCAAGACGGCAATTGCTGAAGGTTTAGCGAGACGAATCACCAAAGGCGAAGTCCCTGACATTCTTGCGGATGCAACGGTTTACTCATTGGACATGGGTGCTTTATTAGCCGGCACTAAATATCGTGGCGACTTTGAACAACGCTTAAAAAGCGTTTTGAAGGCGCTTAAGGATAACGCCCATGGCATTTTATTTATAGATGAAATTCATACATTGATTGGTGCTGGCGCTGCTTCAGGTGGAACATTGGATGCTAGTAATTTGCTGAAACCGGCTTTATCTAATGGCCAACTAAAATGTATAGGCGCGACTACATTTACCGA
>CAIKFU010000115.1 GCA_903826775.1 uncultured beta proteobacterium
ACGGCATTAATGCAGTCCGCATCCGATGGGTATACGTTGGGAATCGCAGCCGCAGGACCGATGGCGGTAAATCCAAGTCTATATGAAAAGTTACCCTACAACCCCGTAAATGATTTTGAGCCAAACAAGGTAGCATCTAAAGGCAAGTAAATGGTGCATAGAACCGCATAAACATAACAAAGCAATAATCCACCTAACGCACCTTCAATAGATTTTCCAGGGCTAATTTGAGGGGCTAAACGATGCTTGCCAAATGCTTTTCCAATAAAGTAAGCGCCAATGTCAGCCACCCAAACGAGGGCTACTGTTGAAAGCAAAAAGATCAGACCAATATGGCGTAAATAAATTAACGCAAACCAAGTAGCCGGAAGAAGAATCAGACCAAAGCCGCAGTAGTAAATACTCCATTTCTGCAGCGTCAGACCCATACCTTGAGCCAACAAGAAGGGTGCCGTAAATATCCAGAATGCAGCTGCTAAAAAAAGGAGCGCAAATTCCAGAATCGGCTTGTTAATCCACAATAAACCTAAGATTACAAATAAGCATAGAGTGACATATATCCACTCTGCTCGACGGGAGCCTGAGAATATTAAACGAACCCATTCCCAAGCAGCAATCACCACAATCAACAAGAAAAAAATGCTGAGATAAATTGCAGGAAGCCAAAATACGATCGGTAACAATATCGCTAATAAAATTAAGGCTGTAACTACTCTGGTTTTTAGCATAATTTGCTAAACCGCATCACTCATCGGTTCTGCAGCAATTTGGGCGCTGGTTCGACCAAAACGACGCTCGCGGTTCCTAAACCAATCAAAAGCCTTATGCAATTCTGAAACATCAAAGTCTGGCCACAAAATATCAGTGAAATACAGTTCTGTATAAGCCAATTGCCATAATAAAAAATTGCTTACTCGCTGTTCGCCACCGGTTCGAATAAATAAATCAGGCTCAGGAGCGTATGACATTGACAAATGTGGCTGTAATAACTCCTCAGTAACGTCATCGGCCTTTAAATTCGGATTTGCGATTAAACATCGACGCATCGCCTGCAAAATATCCCATCGACCACCGTAATTTGCAGCAATCGTAAAGGTAAGCTTCTTGCAATTAGCCGTTTTTTCCTCTGAAAATTTAACCATTTCCTGAATGGCCAAATCAAAACGGCTTAAATCTCCAATTAAACGAAGGGAAATGTCATTGTCAGCTAACCGTGAAACCTCACCCTTAAGGGATTTCAAAAAAAGCTTCATTAAAAAACTGACTTCTTCTGGCGGGCGACGCCAATTTTCCGAACTAAAAGCAAAAACAGTCAAGTATTCAACTCCAATGCGACGGCACTCCTCAACAATCTTTCTGACTGCACTCAACCCTTCAGAATGCCCTGCAACGCGAGGCATTAATCGCTTGCTTGCCCAACGCCCGTTCCCGTCCATAATAATGGCGACATGGCGTGGCACAGCGCGAACCTCGGGAACCGATAACGTGGAACTCTGGTGTTGAGTCATAAATATCTATTTACAAAAATCAAGCGGAAACTATACCGTCATGATTTCCTTTTCCTTTTCAACAACAATCTTATCAATGTCCACAACAGTACGATCCGTCATCTTTTGAATCTCATCGGTGGCTCGACGTTCTTCATCTTCTGAGATCAATTTATCTTTAGTTAAGCGCTTTAAATGTTCATTTGCATCCCGACGCAAATTGCGAACCGCAATCTTGGCTTCTTCCCCCTCGCTTTTGACAAGCTTAGTGAGTTCACGACGTCGCTCTTCTGTAAGCGCAGGCATAGGGACACGAATAACTACGCCCTGTGATGCGGGATTTAGGCCTAAATCTGAGTCGCGAATGGCTTTTTCAATAATAGCGACCATACTTTTTTCAAACGGCTGAACATTAATCGTTCTTGCATCAGCCAATCCCAAGTTGGCAACCTGACTCAGGGGTGTTGGATTGCCATAATAATCCACATGAATATGCTCCAAAATACCAGGATTAGCGCGCCCTGAGCGAATTTTTGCCAAATTTGCCTTTAATGCATCAAGGGACTTTTGCATTTTCTGATCTGTATTGGATTTAATTTCAACGGCAGACATCAATCTCTCCTATTAAACATGCACCAATGTACCTTCCAACTCGCCCTGAACTACTCTCATTAAAGCGCCCGGCTTCAAAATCGAAAACACCTTAATGGGTAATTTGCGATCACGGCACAACGCAAAAGCCGTTGCGTCCATTACTTGTAGATTCTTAATCAAAGCCTCATCAAACGTAATCGTTTTATACAAAGTGGCATTAGGATCTTTGTTAGGATCGCTACTGTAAATGCCATCCACTTTAGTAGCCTTTAAAACAACCTCAACCCCCATTTCCGCCCCACGAAGCGCAGCTGCAGTGTCCGTTGTAAAGAAAGGGTTACCAGTCCCAGCCGCAAAAATAACTACCTTACCTTCGCTCATTGCCCGAATTGCACGCGGTCGGATATACGGTTCAACTACTTGATCCATTCGAATGGCTGACTGAACACGGGCTTCAACTCCTTTTTGACGCAGCGCATCTTGCAAAGCTAAAGAATTCATCATCGTGGCAAGCATTCCCATGTAATCAGCAGTTGCCCGATCCATGCCTGCTGCGCCACCTGCTACGCCTCGAAAAATATTTCCCCCTCCAATAACAATTGCCAACTCAATGCCAAGGGCTACGACTTGAGCAATCTCGCTAACCATGGAGTCAATGGTTACGGGATTAATCCCAAAGGCATCATCCCCCATTAAGGCCTCACCAGAAAGTTTTAACAGAACTCGTTTGTACGCTGGCATAGTAATTGTGCTTTTTTATCTGGTTATGAAATTGCTTAGCTTATTGATCTTTAAGAATTTTTTGGATTCTGCGTCAAATTATAAAGGGCGCAAGCCTAATAAAACGAAAGGGCATAGAAATAAGGATTTCCATGCCCTTTTAAATCCAAAACTACAGCGTGGGGATTAACCCGAAAATCAATGACTTAACTAAGCCGTTACCTTAGCCGCAGCCACTTGAGCAGCAACTTCAGCAGCAAAATCATCCTGACGCTTCTCGATTCCCTCGCCAACAATAAACATCGTAAAAGCTTTAATGGAAGTATTGGCAGCCTTCAGCATTTGTTCAACGGTTTGTTTATCGTTTTTAACAAAAGTTTGATTTAACAAAGAGACTTCTTTAAGGTACTTTTGTACAGAACCTTCGACCATTTTGGCTACGATTTCTGGTGGTTTACCCGATTCAGCGGCTTTTTGCGCGGCAATATTTCGCTCAGTAGCTATCGCCTCGGCAGGGACATCTGCCATCGACAGGGCAACTGGCTTCATCGCTGCAATGTGCATCGCAACATCTTTAGCCGCAACTTCATCGCCCTGAAACTCAACCATCACGCCAATACGCGTTCCATGAAGGTACGAAACCAGCTTACTATCACCAGAAAACTGTTTAAAACGACGTGGCATCACGTTTTCGCCAATACGACCAATCAATTCCCCACGAATCGCATCAACCGTTTTGCCATTTAAAGGCAATGCAAGCAAGCCTGCAATATCCGCAGGATTAGAGTCGGCGACCAATTTAACGCAATCTTTGGAAAAAGCCAAAAAATCATCGTTCTTTGAAACAAAATCTGTTTCACAGTTAACTTCGATTAGCGCGCCAATATTTCCATTAATAAAGGCCGCAACAACCCCTTCTGCCGTAACGCGAGAAGACGCCTTGCTCGCCTTGCTTCCAAGCTTAACACGCAGAATTTCTTCTGCTTTAGCCATATTCCCGCCGGCTTCAGTTAATGCCTTTTTGCATTCCATCATAGGTGCATCGGTTTTCGCACGGAGTTCGCCAACCATTGCTGCTGTAATTGATGTCATCAGTCAACCTTCCCTTCCTCAACAAACTCTTCTGCATCTTCCTTGACGGCATTTAAAACTTCCTGAACGGAGTTTGCCTTACCCTCTAAAATCGCATCGGCAATACCACGTACATAAAGAAGAACTGCCTTACTAGAGTCGTCATTTCCGGGAATAATGTAATCAACCCCTTCTGGAGAGTGGTTAGTATCTACTACCGCAATGACAGGGATACCCAATTTCTTAGCTTCAGTAATTGCAATTTTATGATACCCAACATCAACAACAAAAATAGCATCAGGTACTCCATTTAAATCTTGAATTCCACCAAGAGCTTTTTGCAATTTATCTAAATCCCGATCATTGGTTAGCGCCTCTTTTTTCGAGAGTTTTTCCCAATCGCCTGCTTCTTTAGCAACGGCCATATCTTTCAAGCGCTTTAATGAACCTTTAACGGTTTTAAAATTTGTAAGCGTTCCGCCTAACCAGCGACTATCTACATAGGGCATTCCGGCACGGGTAGCTTCCTCGGCAATAATTTCACGTGATTGGCGTTTTGTACCCACAAACAATATTGTTCCGCGATTAGCGGAAATTTGCTTTACAAATTTCAGGGCGTCCTGAAACATTGGTAAAGTTTTTTCTAAATTAATAATATGGATTTTGTTGCGATGGCCAAAAATATATGGGGCCATCCTAGGGGACCAGAAGCGGGTTTGATGTCCAAAATGGCAACCGGCCTCCAGCATTTCACGCATAGTAACTGACATTACATTCTCCTAAGGGTTAAGTCTAAGATCAAGCCATAGCTGCGCTAAAAAACGCCACCCTGGAAGGCTCAATCCGCTATTTCAAATGGTCTGCAAAATGAGAATTTCAGATCGCAAAAAACTTGAGTGTCAAATTATACCTTTATTTTCAATGGAATAGATGAATTGAGATGCTAACTTATCCAGTTTTACGCCTAATCGCATTAATTCAATAACTGTAAAAAACATTAAAAATGCCCCTACATCAAGCACTTGTAATAACTTGAAAAATCTCAAGTCGTTGATAATCAGCTCATGATGACCTTATTTACCGAAGAAAAAGACATTCAGGGAATGCGCGAAGCTGGTCGTTTGGCAAGTGAAGTTCTTGATCACGTAACCCCCTTTGTAAAGGCGGGCATAAGTACCGGGGAATTGGATGGTATCTGCCATTCTTATATGCGGGATGTCCAAAAAACTGTTCCTGCCCCTCTGAATTATCAACCCCCTGGGTACCCACCATTTCCTGCTGCAATTTGCACCTCGGTAAATGATGTTATATGCCACGGAATACCCGGCAATAAAATCCTCAAATCTGGCGATGTTGTTAACTTAGACATTACTGTCATTACAGCAGATGGGTATTATGGAGACACCAGTCGAATGTTTTCCATTGGCGAACCGTCGGTCTTAGCAAAACGCCTTTCACAAATTACCTTTGAATGTCTATGGCTTGGAATTGCGCAGGTTAAACCCGGAGCGAGATTAGGTGATATTGGTCATGCCATTCAAATGCATGCTGAGCAGGCTGGCTATTCAGTTGTTCGAGAATACTGTGGGCACGGGATTGGAAAAGTGTTTCATCAAGACCCTCAAATCCTTCACTATGGTCGACCAGGTACAGGTGAAAAGCTTAATACTGGCATGACATTCACTATTGAGCCGATGATTAATGCCGGACGTCGCGATATTCGTACTATGCCAGACCAATGGACCGTAAAAACCAAGGATCGCAGTCTATCGGCGCAATGGGAACACACCCTATTGGTTACGGAAGATGGAGTAGAGGTTTTAACATGGTCATTAGGAAGTAACCTCCCGCCAGATTGTGTAAAAGGTCTTAACTTTAGGCCTAGCAATAGCAAAGCATGAAACCATAATAACTAAACCGGCTCCAACAATAAGGCGCCACTAAAAACTTCATAATGAGTTCAGTTAAACCAATTCGACAACATATTAACGATTCGATAACCTTACGTACTGAGCGCGAATTAGCCTATGATGAGTTTCGAATTAATCAATCTATAGGCAAGTTAACTAAACGCTTAAGTAAAATAACAGATGATTTGCTAATAAGCCTGTGGCTGGAGTGTGAACTCAACAAGGAAGCATGCTTGGCTGCTGTAGGCGGTTATGGACGCGCAGCACTGTTCCCATACTCGGATATTGATATTCTCATTCTTTTGCCTGAAATCACCTCAGAAAACAATTCGAAGTTACATACTAAAGTCGAACGGTTTATTGCTCGATGCTGGGATACAGGCCTTGAAATCGGTTCATCTGTTCGCACCGTCTCTGAATGCATCACTGAGGCAGCCCAAGATATTACCGTTCAAACCTCACTACTCGAGGCACGATGCGTTAACGGCAACAAAACTCTCTTTAATAAATTCTCTTCATCCTTTCATAAATCACTTGATCCAAAATCATTCTTTCAGGCAAAGTTACTAGAGCAAAATCAACGCCATTATAAGTATCAAGATACCCCGTACTCCCTTGAACCAAATTGCAAAGAAAGCCCTGGTGGATTACGAGATCTACAAATTATTACCTGGGTTAGCAAAGCTGCCGGACTTGGAAGTACTTTTAGAGACCTCTACCAGGCTGGACTACTAACTAAACGAGAACTCATCGAGCTAACTAGGAATCAACGTTTTATCGAAACATTGCGAGCGAACCTTCATCTTCTGGCTGGACGTCGCCAAGATGTCCTGGTATTTGACCTACAAGCAGGTCTAGCGGCAACGATGGGGATTAAAGAAGAATCAACTCGTAAAGCAAGTGAAGCAATTATGCGTCACTACTATTGGTCTGCAAAAGCGGTTTCACAACTTAATGATGTTTTGTTGCAAAATATTGAGGCCTTACTTTTCCCACAAGAATCAAAAACTACCCATCCAATTGCCGGAATTGAAAATGAGAGCTTTATTGAGAGACAAGGTGTGCTGGACATTAAAGACCCTCAACTGTTCCAAAAAAATCCAGAACAAATCTTAAGAACATTTCTTGTCTTTGCTAAAACATCCAGCGTAAAAAGCTTCTCGGCTACTATTTTCCGAGCCCTGTACAACGCACGTCAAAAAATGGATAGTAAATGGCGAAAAAATCCAGTGAACCGCGACTTATTTTTAGAAATACTAAAGCAACCAGAAGGGGTCAGCAGAGCATTTCAACTAATGAATCGCACCAGTGTTTTAGGTCGCTACCTCCCTGCTTTTAGAAGAATAGTTGGTCAGATGCAACATGATCTGTTCCATGTTTACACTGTTGATCAACATATTCTGATGGTGCTCCGAAATGTTCGTCGTTTTATGGTGATTGAGCATACTCATGAATTTCCTTTTTGCAGCAACTTAATTGCGCACTTTGAAAAACCTTGGCTCTTAGTAATCGCTGCGCTCTTTCATGACATAGCAAAGGGGCGCGGCGGAGATCATTCAAAACTTGGTCGTCGTGACATGCGTCAATTTGCTAAAGAGCATGGAATAAATAAAGAAGACACAGAACTTCTAGTATGGCTCGTTGCAGAACATCTGAATATGAGCCAAGTAGCACAAAAGCAAGATATCACCGATCCAGAAATCGTAAAAAACTTTGTGCGAAAAGTTGGTGATGAGCGTCATTTAACTGCCCTATACCTGCTAACCGTTGCTGATGTCCGTGGCACTAGCCCTAAGGTTTGGAATGCATGGAAAGGGAAACTTCTTGAAGATCTATATCGAACAACACTCCGCGTACTTGGCGGTGCAAAACCCGATGCATCATCTGAGTTTGCACAACATCAAGAGGAATCTAGACGCAAATTGCGCCTCTACGGAATCAACGATTCTGCTTATGAAGAACTATGGAAAAACCTTGATGTTGGATTCTTCCTTCGACAGGAAGAAGGAGATATTGCCTGGTTAACACGACACTTGTTTAACAAGGTCAACAGTACTGAACCAACAGTTCTTGCGCGGATATCACCTATTGGTGAAGGCCTCCAAATTGCCGTGTATATCAAGGATCAAGAGGATTTATTCGCTAGGATATGCTCCTATTTTGAGCGTCACGGATATTCAATTTTCGATGCTCGGATTTATACAACTAAACATGGCTATGCCCTTGACACCTTCCAAGTTTCAGGTAGCAATTTAGTAGAAGAAGGTGTGCACTATAGAGATCTAATTCAACTGGTTGAATACGAACTAACTGCCGCTCTAAATCAGGCTGGACCTCTACCAAATCCCAGCATGGGACGCCTATCACGACAATCGAGATCATTTCCAGTGCAAGCACGAGTTCACATGGAGCCAGATGAACGCGGCCAATATTACGCGCTTTCTTTTACTGCCAGCGATCGCACGGGCTTGCTATATGCAATTGCCCGTGTGCTTGCCAAACACCAAATCTCCCTTCATACCGCACGGATTAATACTCTAGGCGAGCGGGTTGAAGACGTCCTCTTAGTGGATGCGGCAAATCTTAGCAAAAATCCTAAACTGCAAATTCAATTGGAAACAGAATTATTAGAGGTGTTAGGTGTTTAGCCGCCGACCTAATTTAATACTAATTTCAACATTGTACTTTCATCAATTACTTCTATGTTTAGCTCCCTTGCCTTAGCAAGCTTGCTTCCTGCATCAACCCCAGCAACAAGGTAGTCTGTATTTTTTGAAACCGCACCAGCAACCTTTGCACCTGCCTTTTCAAGCAAATCCCTAGCTTCATCACGAGTCATTGTTGGAAAAACGCCAGTTAATACAAATGTTTTTCCAGATACAACCGGATTAATCTTGCCTTCATCTACATTTAATCGCATGCCAGATGCAAGTAATTTTTCAATAACCACGCGGTTATGGGATTCACTCATAAAACTGCAAATTGAATTTGCAACAATTGGACCAACATCATGAACAATTAGCAGCCCTTCAAGGGGTGCATTCATTAGCAATTGAATGGAGCCATAGTGACTCGCCAAATCCTTGGCGGTTGTCTCGCCAACATGGCGTATACCTAAAGCAAAAATAAAACGTTCAAGCGTGGTATTTAACGAATGATTTATTGACTTAAGTAAATTATCGGCCGACTTCTTGCCCATGCGATCTAAATTTTCAAGATCACTAGCCTTCAATTGGTATAGATCTGCTGGTGTACGGACCAAATTTGAGTCCACCAACTGTTCAACGATTTTCTCGCCCAACCCCTCAATATCTAAAGCTCGACGATGTGCAAAATGAAGAAGCGCTTGCTTTCGTTGTGCGCCACAAAATAAACCCCCGCTACAGCGAGCAATAGCTTCACCATCTAGTCTCTCGATATGCGAGTCACAAATAGGGCATCGTAATGGCATAACAAATTTAACTTCATTACCTTGTCTACGATCCAGAACAACTGAAACCACCTCAGGAATAACATCACCAGCCCGACGAACAATCACAGTATCGCCAATACGGACGTCCTTTCGAAGAACTTCGTCTTCATTATGTAATGTGGCGTTAGTTACGGTTACCCCGCCCACATCAACGGGTGCCAATCGTGCGACGGGAGTTATCGCCCCAGTGCGACCCACTTGCACATCAATTCCAACTATTCTAGTTAATGCTTCCTGAGCCGGATATTTATGAGCCAATGCAAATCGTGGGGCTCTAGAAACAAAACCTAATCGATTTTGCTCGGCTAAGGAATTGACTTTATAAACAACCCCATCAATGTCGTAAGGCAAGGAAGCACGCTTTTCACCAACAGCTTCATAAAACTCCATCATTTCTGAAATAGAATTTAGGATGCGCCTCTCTGAACATACGGGTAGGCCAAAAGTACTAAACACATCTAATAACTCATTATGGGTCTGAGGAATCCAGGATTGAGGCTCCACTTCACCTAAACCATAGGCAAAAAATGAGAGTGGTCTCTTAGCTGTAATCTTGGAATCCAATTGCCTTAAACTTCCCGCTGCAGCATTACGTGGATTAGCAAACTCTTTCTCTCCTAGCGCAACAGCCTTCTCATTCATACTCAAAAAATCTTTTAAGTACATAAAAACCTCACCACGCACCTCTATGATTGAAGGAATTTTATTGCCTGCCAAACGCAACGGGATAGATCGAATGGTGCGTACATTTTCCGTTACATCCTCTCCATTAACCCCATCACCACGTGTTGCAGCTCTTACCAAAATCCCATTTTCATATCGAAGTGATACAGCAAGACCGTCAAATTTTAGTTCACCAGAATATTCAACAAGATCAAGATGCAATCCTTCTCGACATCTTCTATCAAAACCCTCAATATCAGAAATCTCAAAAGCATTATTTAAAGAAAGCATCGGGACAGAATGTCGAACGGAATCAAATTCCCTTAAAGGGGCTCCTCCAACACGCTGCGATAAAGAGTCTGGCCCCACCCATTCAGGATGAATAGACTCTATTGCTAAAAGTTCTCGATAAAGGCGATCGTATTCATTATCGGGCAACAAGGGATCATCGAGCACATAATAAGCATGCTCAAGACGGGCCAATTCTCTTTGTAGCCATGCGTAACGATCCGCTAATTCATTCGGATGTATTTGCACCAAAAAATTTCCTAACTAAATAGTCGTCTTGCAGTAGAAGACCCTGCAGCAATACCACCCACCTCAAGATTTGAATAAAGCGAATCCAAATGTTGCCGTATTGCAGCTACTGCAGCCTCTGTTAAATTAATTCCATTGTCATCTACCAAGCGCCCATGAAACAATTCCGCGATTTCTAAGCTCTCAGCAAGCATTCTCTCAAATGGGCGTTGATCCTGAGAAACTAAAGGCACATCCAATAGTAAAGTAATTTGACTGATAGGTTTATTTAAGTCGAAGCCAGCACTAAAATAAATTAACTCACCATTACTAAAAAATTCAAATGAATTACCGCTTCTTGAAATCTTAAAACCACGCTTAATCATTAACTGCTCAATTTCAGAAAATGGATGTTTGCCATCAAAATCAACATTAATGCTGAGCTGAATATCGCTATCAGCAGCAATTATGTCCAAGTCCTTTGCTGACTCTAACATTGCGCTAACGCTAGGCATATCAATTTGCGAACCGAGGGTTTCAGCCAGAATTTGGGAACGTGAGCAAAAATCTGAAAGTTCAAGAACGCCTATAGGTCCTCGACGACTGGCCAATTGAATAGCTAACTGCAATTCAGCATATTGACCATGTGATTGCAACTGCTCCCAAGATTCAATATTTTCATCATTAACCTCAAACCCTTCACACATCCATTTGGCGGTGAGTTTTGCATCTAATTTAAACCATTCACTAATTTCCTCTAGTATCTCAGAGCCAATTATGGGTTGGGAAAATCGCAAAGTTATAACGCAATCGATCCGTGGATCAATTACCTCATTAACCGGTCCGTAAATTGAGGGTAAATTTATACTGGAAAGCGTTGGTTCAGACCGCTCTGATTCTGATTTAGGGCCATCCATGTCCGAGCCAAATACCGGTTCTTTACCAAACTCCCCAACATGAGAAGTTAGACCCGCCATCTGAGCATTTCGGCGAGCACGTGAAAGTTTTAAATTTAAAATTGCAACGAAAAGAATAATCAGGAGGCCAATAACAACCAAGGCAAATTGCAGCTCAGATAAACCAAGCTCGCCAATGAATTGCCCTAAAGACACTTACACAGCCTCCACCATTGAAACTGCAGATGAAATATCAACAGCAACAATTCTCGATACCCCCTGCTCTTGCATCGTGACACCTATAAGTTGGTGAGCTATCTCCATAGTAATTTTATTATGGGAAATAAAGACAAATTGAGTTTTATCCGACATTCGGGATACCATCTCAGCATAGCGCAAGGTATTGGCATCATCAAGTGGAGCATCCACCTCATCAAGCAAACAAAACGGCGCAGGATTTAAAAGAAACAATGAAAATACTAGCGCAATAGCCGTTAATGCTTTTTCACCACCAGATAATAAATAAATTGAGCTATTCTTCTTGCCAGGCGGCTGAGCCATTACTTGTACGCCTGAGTCCAAAATCTCTTCACCAGTCATTACTAGCTCAGCATGCCCTCCGCCAAATAGCTCAGGGAATAATTTGCCAAAATGCAAATTAACCTGATCAAACGTGCCTTGTAACAAATCTCGGGTTTCAGCATCAATCTTGGCAATTGCATCAGTCAATGTCTGCATGGCCTCATTCAAATCTGCTGATTGCGCATCCAAGAAAGATTTACGCTCACGAGAACTAGCCAACTCATCTAAAGCTGCCATATTCACAGGGCCAAGCGATTGAATTTCAGTGTTCAAACGATTAACCTCACTTTGCAGAACGCTTACCTTCAGCCCGTCAGAAAAACTTTCCTGAATTACCTCTATATCCGCCCCTGCGTCAGAAAGCAGTGTTGCAAATTGTTCAAAATTAAGGCGGGCAGCCTGTTCACGTAATTGCAAATCAGTAACCCGCTCACGCAATGGCTGCAAACTACGCTCTATCAATAATCTACCTTCATCTATTTCACGAATTTTATGCGACAGAGCTTCATATTCTGTTCTGGCAACTGCCAATGCTGCTTCACGCTCACTTCGTTCAATCAAAAGCTCTTGAAGCTTTTCCTGATCTTCAATATCACTAAGAGACTGTAGTTCCTGTTCAGTGACAGCGTATTTATCCTGAATTTCCATAATTTGCACACGAGCAGTTGTTTGATCCCGCTGTAAATCTGTAATCCGCTGTTGTAATGAACGAGTATTGAACGCGGCCTCCTGCGCCGCCATTTCTGCAACGCGCACCACTTCCCGTAATTGATCGCGCGCATGCGTTGCTGCCTCTAATTTCTCATATGCATTATCCAGCGAATTTTGTGCTGCTAATTTCTCTAATTCGCTTTGAGACAGCTCTCCCTGCACTTTTTGCGAAACAATACTATGTTGTTCGAATTGCTCACGTAACTCACATATCTCATTCTGAATTTGGGTCGCTCGCAAACTGTATTGTTCTTCAGCCTGAGTTAATTGAATCCTTTCAACTTCAAATCCATGAACTTCTTGAACTGCATGCTCAGCATTTATGCGTGCCTGTTCGGCAGCTTGATGCGCAGCTTGATATGAAGAAGAGCGCTGCTCAAGCTCACCCTGCAATTCGCCTTGTATTAATTTTTGTGCACGAAGTTGCTTTTCTAGACCCTCCATCTCTTGAGAGCGAGCCAACATTCCAGCTTGCTCAGAATCCGCTGCATACAACTGCAAACCAACTCGACTCACCAAATGCCCATCCTTAGTAACCAATGCGCCTCCAGATGGCAACTTCTCACGACGGCGAAGTGCATCATCTAGGCTATCAGCTATATAAATATTGCCAAGCCACTCCTGCAGAACAAATGTTATCCGTGGGACGCCAACGCTTTGAACGCGGGACAGAAGAGGAGTAAAACCGGAAGGGGCTGATATTTGTGCAGATAAAACTCCATCAGTAAGTAATATAGCCAATCGGCTAGGCGGTGCATCATTTGCTAAATCTAAGGCATCCTGAATACTTTTTCCATTAATTGCAGCAAGTCGTTCACGCAATACCGACTCCAAAGCAGTCTCCCAACCGCTCTCCACCTTTATCTCCTGCCAAAGGCGCTTACTTTCTTGCAGTCCCTTACTTTCAAGCCATGGGCCAATTTTTCCCTGTGATTGAACGCTCGCCTGCAGGGCAGTTAATGCGGTTAGTCGTGCCTCTGTTTGAGCAAGATCTTGATTCGCGGCTTGAATTTGCTGTTGTGCAGTATGACGGGCCTCATCCGCAGTAGGAACTTGCTGTTGAGTTTCTACTGCACGCTGCCTCGCCTCCCCTGCCTTACGTTGTGCCATTGCATGACGATCAATTGCCATTTGCAATGCTTCTGCATCCGGTTTACGCATACCCTCCAGTTCGCTATGAAGTCGTCCTTCTCGACTCTTTGACTCCTCGATTTGGGAAGACACAGCCTTTAAACGCTCACTTAAACTAGCCAATCGTTGATCGATGGATGCCAAAACGTCTCTGGCATCGCCCAGCGATTTTGATGCCCCTTGAAATACTTCTTCGCAACCTGGTAGCCGCTCTTGGGAGACAGCCAATCCCGCTAACAAGGCTTGTTGTTTATCCGAGGCGCCCCCAAAGTCATGCTCTGCAATACGCTGCGCTTGGGCTGCATCCGTCTCTTGAACTGTCCAGCGCTGCAGTTGAGCCTGCAAATCTAATGACTGTTGATTAAGGCGTTGACGCGCTTCCTGGACATGACGTATTTGCGCCTCCACTTGACTAACATCAGAGTTTGTCTGATACAAATTACCCTGAGCAGTAGAAGACTTATCTTGCAAAGTGTATTGTTCGGTCCTCTTCGACTCAAGCTCTGACTCAACGTGGCGTAATTTAGCGGTTTGCTCTTCTAGTTGAACCTGAGTTTCACGAATTCCATTCGCGTGACGATCCTGCTCTTTTCCGGCTTCAGTTTGACGAACGAACCAAAGTAGCTGTTGCTGAGATTTCATCTCGGTCTGAAGCCGATTATGGCGTTCAGCTACAGTTGCCTGACTTTCAAGGCGATCAAGCTGCTGCTCTAGCTCTCGTAAAATATCTTCAACACGAACTAAATTTTCTTTCGTGTCCTCAAGTCGAGAGGCTGTTTCTTTTCGGCGTTCTTTATACTTCGATACACCAGCCGCCTCCTCCAGAAACACACGCAATTCTTCAGGCTTGGATTCCAAAATCCGATTAATCGTTCCTTGACCAATAATGGCATAACCCCTCGGCCCCATTCCTGTTCCAAGAAAAATATCTTGAATATCTTTGCGACGGACAACTTGATTATTAACGTAATAGCTCGAATTACCGTCACGCGTCAAAACCCGCTTTACCGACAACTCCGAAAAAGCACTCCATTGACCTTGAGCTCGCCCGTCAGCGTTATCAAATATCAGTTCAACACTTGCACGACCAGAGGGTTTGCGTAGTCCAGATCCATTAAAAATAACGTCCTGCATCGATTCCCCGCGTAGTTCGCTTGCACGGGACTCCCCCAATACCCAACGAACGGCGTCGATTATGTTCGATTTTCCACAGCCATTTGGTCCAACTACACCAATTAACTGACCGGGCATTTCAAAATGCGTAGGGTCAACAAAAGACTTAAAGCCAGAAAGTTTGATAGATTTCAGTTGCACAGCGTACTTTTCAGGGTAAAAAAGGGGGTTAATCCAAGAAAAAGATAAATGCTAAAGTGAGTTGATGATAGCAAGCTTAAGAGGAACTTCACTCCATTTTTTCCCACCGATATAATGATAGTTCAATATCCAGGGTGAAAATCCCTTAACAATCTGATAGTTAAACTAAAAAGCATGACTCAATCAATACAAAACATCATAGAACAAGCCTGGGAAAACCGTTCCAACCTCTCCCCGGAGGCGGCACCACCTGAAATCCGTAGCGCAGTCTATGCGGTTATTGAAGGGTTAAATTCAGGGGATATTCGCGTAGCTCAGCAGATTGGGGTAGGCAAATGGGAAGTCAATCAATGGGTTAAGAAAGCCGTGCTTTTATCATTCCGCCTTGAAGATAACAAACCAATGAGTGCTGGCGGCTTTACTCAATACTTTGACAAAGTTCCAAGTAAATTTGAGAATTATTCAGCAGAAGACTTTGCTCGGGGAGGGTTTCGCGTTGTTCCTCCTGCAATTGCCCGTCGGGGATCATTTATTGGTAAAAATGCCGTTTTAATGCCTTCCTATGTCAATATTGGGGCTTATGTAGGTGAAGGCAGTATGGTGGATACGTGGGCCACAGTTGGATCTTGTGCACAAATAGGAAAAAATGTTCACCTCTCAGGCGGCGTGGGAATTGGCGGCGTTTTAGAACCCATACAAGCCGGCCCGGTAATTATTGAAGACAACTGCTTTATTGGCGCACGTTCTGAAGTTGTTGAAGGGGTAATTATTGAGGAGAATAGCGTCCTTTCCATGGGCGTATACATCGGTCAAAGTACAAAAATCTACGATAGGGAAACTGGGGAAGTTCATTATGGTCGGGTTCCAGCAGGGTCGGTAGTTGTTCCTGGCTCAATCCCTTCCAGCAATGGAAAATACAGTCTTTATGCCGCGGTTATAGTTAAAAAGGTGGATGCTCAGACAAGGGCAAAAACCGCTATCAACGAATTACTCCGTGATTAAAACTCCATGAGCGCCGCCCTTGAGTTAACCGAAGCCCTTATCGCCTGTCGATCGATTACCCCTAATGATGGTGGTTGCCAAGATTTGATCTCCAGTCGTCTACAAAACCTTGGATTTCATACTGAAAACGTCATAAGCGGTCCTGATAATTTCCAAGTTACTAATTTATGGGCAATTAAACAAGGTAAATTAGGCTCTCAAGGGAAGGTTCTATTGTTTGCCGGCCATACCGATGTGGTCCCCACCGGACCAATTGACCAATGGGATAGCGACCCCTTTACGCCTACATTAAGAAATGGGTTTCTATTTGGTCGCGGGGCGGCGGATATGAAAACATCGCTGGCTGGATTTGTAGTTGCAACCGAAGAATTTATTGCTACCCACCCCAATCACGCCGGAACAATCGCTTACTTAATCACAAGTGATGAAGAAGGTCCGGCGAATGATGGAACGGCCGTTATGTGCCAAAGACTCCAATCACGTAATCAACGCCTTGATTATTGCGTGATTGGAGAACCAACTTCAGTTAACCAAATTGGGGACATGATTAAAAATGGTAGGCGAGGATCCCTGTCAGGAAGGTTGAAAATTAAAGGGGTGCAAGCCCATATAGCCTACCCACACTTAGGCAGGAACCCAATTCATACTTCTGCAGCCGCAATTCAGCAGCTTGTAACTACAGAATGGGATAACGGCAATCAATATTTTCAACCAACCAGTTTTCAAATATCCAATGTTCACGCAGGCACGGGTGCCAACAACATCATCCCCGGAGAGCTAGTTATAGACTTTAATTTCCGCTTTTCTACGGAAAGCAAACCGGAACAATTGCGCCAGAGATTAAATGAAATCCTCCACGCATATGACCTAGAATTTAAAATCGAATGGACTCTAGGTGGAAATCCTTTTATTACTAGCGATGGTGAATTGGCTGACGCCCTACGAACAGCGATTAAGCTTGAAACCGGCATAGATACAGAATTATCAACAAGTGGCGGCACCAGCGATGGGCGTTTTATTGCCAACATATGTAAGGAAGTGGTGGAATTTGGCCCCCTTAACTCAACAAGCCACAAACTAAATGA
>CAIKFU010000116.1 GCA_903826775.1 uncultured beta proteobacterium
CGCCAGTTGCCTGTACAACCGTACACACCGGACAGGTTCAGCAAAAACCTAAGCTTTTTGTATTTAGGTTTTATCTCCCACATAGGGGTTCGTTAGTCTCTCACGTCCAAATGTTGACATTGGTCCATGTCCAGGCACGAACTGCACGTCATCCCCCAAAGGCCAAAGTTTTGTTTTGATTGCATCAACTAATTGTGCGTGGTTGCCACGCGGAAAATCCGTTCTGCCAATTGATCCTGCAAACAGAACATCGCCAACCAAAGCCAATTTATCCTCAGCATCATAAAAAACAATGTGCCCCGGAGTGTGGCCTGGACAATGCAGCACTGCAAAATCCACTTCGCCTACCCGTACATGATCCCCATCGTTAAGCCAGCGATCGGGTTCGAACGCTTTTGCATGCCCAAATCCAAAACGCTTTGCTTGCTCTGGAAGCTGTTCAATCCAGAATTGCTCTTCAATTTGAGGGCCTTCAATAGGCACATTCAACTGTTTGGCTAAATCGGCTGCCCCTGCACAGTGATCCAAATGTCCATGGGTGAGTAAAATTTTTTTCACTGAACCGCCCATTTGCTTAACTGCCTTCAAGATCTTATCTAAATCACCGCCTGGGTCAACTACCGCAGCATCACCCGTTTTTTGACACACCAAAACAGAACAATTTTGTTCAAATGGTGTTACTGGCACTATTCCAAGCTTTATCGGCATGCGCAATCACTTATATAAATTCTGCAATGGCAATAGTTTAAGACAGAGAAGATAAAATACTACTCGGAGAAAATATTATGACCACACAAAATGCTTTTAAATTTGCTGAGACCCATGAGTGGGCAGACTTACGAGAGGATGGGCTTGTTTGGGTGGGAATTAGCGATCATGCTCAAGAATCGTTAGGCGATGTCGTCTTTATGGACTCTCCAAAAGTTGGCCGCCATGTCAGCCAAGGCGAAGCTTGTGCAGTGATTGAATCCGTTAAAGCAGCTAGCGATATTCATGCGCCTGTATCTGGTGAAATTGCAGAGATTAATTCCCTGCTAGATAAATCCCCCGAATTGATTAATGAAAAACCATATGAGACTTGGATCTTTAAAATCAAACCCTCCAGCAAAGAACTACTGCATTCAGAACTAGTAAAGTCGATGGATTTGTCGAGTTATACAAATTCCCTCAACGCATAATTGCTACCGATCTACTGACTCAGATTAATATCGGATCTCGCTCTATCAACCAACGGATCTGGGTTCCTTTGCTAATTCTCCCTTGAGAAATATTTCCCAATTCGCGATCAATTTCCTCTAGCGCTTCTTGTAACCATTTTCTATTTTCAGACTCTATTAATAATTGAGCTCTCTCAGAACCAGCCACTCGCATCATGGCTTTTGGCACGGGATCGTAAAGTTTAATATTTTTCTTAAACAGTTCTTTAGCTAACAAACATTTTTTTAAGTCGGCTAAAAATTCAATCGCCTTTTGAATGTTTTTCCCTTCTGCATGAATAAGGCCTTGATACGCATATGGTGGTAATTGAGCCTCGCTTCTCTCATGCGCTATATGCTCTAAAAAACCATCAACATCATGATTTAATAAATACTGAAATATTGCCACTTCGGGGTATTCGGTTTCAATATAAATTGCCCCGCCATCTTGATCGACATTTTCCGACCTGCCTGCGCGTCCGGCGACCTGAATCAACTGGGCAAATAATCTCTCAGCGGCCCTAAAATCCTGCGAGTAAAGTCTACTATCCGCATCCAATACTGCAACAAGTCCGACGTTCTGATAATCATGTCCCTTTGCAATCATTTGCGTTCCCACAATCATGTCCACGCTACCTTGATGCACTGCTTGAAATAATTTTTCAGCTCCTTTACTGGACTTGCTCGAATCGGTATCAATTCTCAAAATCCGTGCATTTGGCCACAACTCCAATAAAACATCCTCAATTTTTTGCGTCCCTTGTCCTAATGCTCTTAAATCCGCATTTCCACACTCTGGACAAAACTCTGGTATTTGCCTTACTAACCCACAATGATGGCAACTCAACAATGATTTATTAGAAATAGCCCCTGCTTTATGAAGCACCATATATGAAGAGCATTGAGTGCATGCAGCCAACCAATTACAAGCACCACAACTTAATGCAGGCGCATACCCCCTTCTATTGATCAAGATAAGGCTTTGTTTTTTATCCGCCATACTTTGGCCAATGGCTTTTACTAACGGGTTTGAAAGAATATTCTTTCCCTTCCCGGTTTTATCCTGTGGAAGAATCAACCGATTGCCCTGATCCCGCATATTGATTAAATAGACTTTTGGTAACTTTGCGCCTTGAGCCCTCTGATCCAAACGTATTAATTCATAGCGACCATTTTTTGCTGCTAGCCAGGTTTCAAG
Organism: uncultured beta proteobacterium; assembly: GCA_903826775.1. GTDB lineage: Bacteria > Pseudomonadota > Gammaproteobacteria > Burkholderiales > Burkholderiaceae > Polynucleobacter. The sequence goes on from CAIKFU010000116.1 coordinate 2,395, forward strand.
GGATGGCGTTGCGGAAGCCAACAGTATTGGAATGTTCTGATCATGCGCTCTCCATACCGCAAGATCTCTTGCGGAATACCTTGTTCCTTCCTGCTGCTTATACGATGGATCATGCTCTTCATCCACAACGATCGCCTTCAAATTTGGAATTGGCGTCAATGCCGCCAATCTTGTCCCCAAAATAATTTGAGCGTTACCTGTCATTGCGTCATGCCAAGCTATCCCCCTTTTTTTCTCCGTTAAACCACTATGCAATACCGCCATGACGTAATTTGGGAAATACGCCCGCACTCGCCTTTCAAGTTGCGGAGTCAAATTGATTTCTGGTACTAACAATAAAACTTGGGCTGAATCTTTTTTTAAAATGGATGCCAGCCAATTTAAATAGACTGCGGTTTTTCCGCTCCCCGTTTGACCTTGAAGAAGAATCGCTCTGAATCCGCTATTTTCGTCTGGCAACGTCTTATGACGAAGTCTCTTTAATGCTATGGTTTGATCCTGGTTTAATTGCTCCTCAGAAATGCATTCGCCCGTCTTACTCTCTTCATGTTTTGATTTGCTGTCTTGTTTTGGTTTGAGTTTTCCACTCAAAATACTCTCAGCCAACTTTTTCCATTTATCGGCTTTTTTCCACATCCTTGGAATGGTTGGAAGAATTGTTTCCCCCAAATAATGAATGTAGTACTGGCTGGCAAAATTCATTAGCCGTAGGATCGCCGGGTCAAAAGGGGGTAAGGGCGCAAGTTGCAGTACGGGCTTTAATTTCCCATTATCAAAGTCAGAGTGATTGCTCACTTTTATTACAACCCCAATTAAACTTGTTCTTCCAAAGGGAACCTCAACAATATTCCCAATTTTTGGTAAATGACCCAATTCATCAGGATTCCAGAGGTAATCAAACCCCTGCTTCAGTGGCTTGTCGACCACAACCTGAACCACGATTGGTTTTTTCATTAAAACGTTAGTTTTCTGTTTTATCTGTGGATAAGTCTGTGGATATCATCTCAAAATACTAATTTGCAGCTTCATTTGACCATATATAGTTTTGGCACTACTTTTGATCATTTTTAATATTCACTATTAAAATCAAATAGTTATGAGTCTTAATAAAAGTCTGACATGAGGATTGTTACGAATCTTACTGAATTTTCTTTTTACAATTCACCTGTGCATAACTTTACTGCTGAATTCGTTACTAAGTTAGCAATTACTATGAATTTAGCTTATTTTCTAAGGGCTTGTGATTGTTCAATTACCGTTTTGGCGAGTATTGAAACGCTCTCAGGGGGGGTAAATTGGGATATGCCATGGCCTAAATTAAATATGTGGCCATCCAACGGATGCAATCCAGGCTTGATTGCAGGAGCCTGCGAAAGGTCTTTTAAAAGAGCCGTTGTCTCTTGAGCTATTTTTTCCGGATCCGAAAATAAAACTAATGGATCCAGATTTCCCTGTAAAGCTAATGGCTTGCCAATTTCCAACAAGGTTTTACGAGCCCGACTCAAAGACAATGTCCAATCTAAAGCAATCACGTCGGAACCAATTTGAGCCATATCCTTTAACCACAATCCTCCGCCTTTTGTAAAGATAATGACGGGGATTTTTTTACCTTCATGCTCTTTTGGTAATAATTGAATAACTTTTTGCATGGCTGCCAGGGAGATGCGTTGATACCAAACGTCTGGCAACAATCCGCCCCACGTATCAAAGATCATTAGAGCTTGTGCGCCGGATTTTACTTGCGCAATCAAATACGCAGCCACAGACTGAACGTTAATCTCCAATATGTGCTCCAATAAATCTGGGCGACTAAACATCATGGTTTTAGCGTGGCGAAAATCGTCAGACCCTGACCCATCAATCATGTAGCAAGCCAAAGTCCAAGGGCTTCCAGAAAAACCGATCAGAGGAACCCGTTGCTTGCCATTTTGTATTAATGCTTTCCGTATTTCAGATACGGCATCAAAAACATATTGCAATTGGCTTAAATCAGCCACGCGTAATTTTCGTACCGCTTCTTCTGTACGCAACGGGTGATCAAAACTTGGACCTTCACCTGCTGTGAATCGTAAACCCAATCCCATCGCATCGGGAATGGTGAGAATATCTGAAAACAGGATCGCGGCATCCAAAGGATAGCGATCCAAGGGTTGCAAGGTTACTTCGGTTGCGTAAGCTGGATTTTTTGCTAAGCCTAAAAAACTTCCCGCTTTAGCTCTGGTTGCATTGTATTCAGGAAGATACCGCCCTGCTTGGCGCATAAGCCAAAGCGGGGTCCTGTCCACGGTTTCGCCGAGACAGGCCTTTATAAACCGATCATTTAGTAACAAGAGTTAAGCCAAATGGGTTATTTTTTGCGGCGAAAACGCGCAATTGCAGCCAACTGAGCTGCTGCAACTGCAAATTCGGATTGAGCCAAGGCCAAATCAAAATCAGTTCCGCGATTTTGCATTGCCTCTTCTGCGCGCGCCTTGGATTCGATAGCACGGGCCTCATCTAAATCATGGCCGCGTATTGCAGTATCAGCCAATACGGTAACGTGATCCGGCTGAACTTCTAAATACCCTCCGGCAACGAATATAAACTCCTCATCTCCATCCGCTTTTTCAATCCGGACCGATCCAGGACGAATACGGGTAATCAGGGGAGTGTGGCCATGCAAGATGCCAAGCTCTCCACTTTCACCAGGTAGCGCAACAAAATTGGCGTCACCGCTAAAAATGGATTTCTCAGCACTAACTACATCGACACGAATGGTTGACATGATTTCCTTTGATTCCCCGATTAAAGCTTTTTAGCTTTCTCGATGGCTTCATCAATTGAACCCACCATATAAAACGCTTGTTCAGGCAAATGATCCAACTCGCCACTAACGATCATCTTAAATCCACGAATTGTTTCCTTGAGCGGAACGTATTTTCCAGGTGACCCTGTAAATACTTCTGCAACGTGGAAAGGTTGAGATAAGAAGCGTTGGATTTTACGTGCTCGTGAAACCGCCAATTTATCATCAGGAGAAAGTTCGTCCATACCCAAAATTGCAATGATGTCACGCAACTCTTTATAGCGCTGTAAGGTCATTTGAACATCACGTGCTACTTCATAATGCTCTAATCCAACAACCTGTGGATCAAGTTGTCGACTGGTTGAATCCAAGGGATCAACAGCAGGATAAATACCCAATGCAGCAATATCTCGAGAAAGTACAACTGTTGAATCCAGGTGCAAGAACGTCGTTGCTGGTGATGGATCGGTCAAGTCATCCGCTGGCACATAAACTGCCTGAATGGAAGTTACTGAACCGGTTTTTGTAGAAGTAATGCGCTCTTGTAGCTTACCCATTTCCTCAGCCAATGTAGGCTGATAACCTACAGCTGACGGCATACGACCAAGCAAGGCCGACACTTCAGTTCCAGCCAACGTATAGCGGTAAATGTTATCCACGAAGAACAAAATGTCACGCCCTTCGTCGCGGAAAGCTTCAGCCATTGTCAAGCCAGTTAAGGCGACGCGCAAACGGTTGCCTGGAGGTTCATTCATCTGGCCAAACACCATAGCCACCTTATCGATAACGTTTGACTCCTTCATCTCATGATAGAAGTCATTACCTTCACGGGTACGCTCACCCACACCTGCAAATACCGAAAGGCCTGCGTGTTGCTTGGCGATGTTGTTAATCAATTCCATCATATTCACCGTTTTACCTACGCCGGCGCCGCCGAATAGACCAACTTTTCCGCCTTTTGCAAATGGGCAAACCAAGTCAATAACCTTAATTCCAGTCTCTAGCAAATCTACAGAGGGTGATAGCTCATCAAACTTTGGTGCAGGCTGATGAATAGCTCGACGCACGTCTGTTCCAATTGGACCAGCATCATCAATTGGGCGTCCTAAAACGTCCATAATGCGTCCAAGTGTTGCTGGGCCCACTGGCACTGAAATAGGTTTACCGGTAGAAACCACTTGCATGCCACGACGCAAGCCATCGCTAGCACCCATGGCAATTGCACGTACGACACCGTCACCAATTTGCTGCTGCACTTCAAAGGTTAGCCCTTTTTCAGCAAACGATTTTTCATCGCTATCCACAAGCGTCAATGCATCATAAATACTGGGCATCTTATCGCGTGGGAATTGAATATCCACCACTGGACCGATACACTGAACTATATTTCCGTTACTCATCGCATTTCTCCGATTTAATTCCTAAATTCTTTTGTATACCTAAACGCTGGCGACTTAAACAGCCGCCGCTCCGCCAACAATTTCAGATAGCTCTTTTGTAATCGCAGCTTGTCGTGTTTTGTTGTAATCCAATTGCAGTTCGCCAATCACATTCTTCGCGTTGTCTGAAGCCGCCTTCATGGAAACCATTCGAGCAGATTGTTCTGACGCCATATTTTCCGCAACCGCCTGATATATCAAAGCCTCAACATAGCGCTTTAACAAACCATTCAAAATTGATTCAGCATCGGGCTCATATATGTAGTCCCATGATGGTCCGCGTTTTTCTTCTTTGATTTCAGCGGGCTCAAGCGGCAATATTTTTTCTAAAACAGGTTCTTGCTTCATGGCATTTACAAAACGCGTATACGCCAAATACACCGCATCAATTTCACCGCGCTCAAACGCCTCCAGTTGCACAGTAATGGCACCTATTAATACATCCATGTGAGGCGTATCACCCAAATGGGTTGTTTGTGACAACAATTTTGCTTTTGAACGATTTAAAAATTGAAGCCCTTTAGAACCAATTGCTGTAAATTCAACAGCAACTTGTTTTTCTTGCATTTCGCGAACTTGATTGGCAACCAATCTCAATATGTTGGTATTTAAACCGCCACAAAGCCCTTTATCTGTACTGACCACAATCGTGCCAATCTTTTTGATCTCGCGAACATCCATGTAAACAGGGCGGTATTCAGGATTCGCTTGTGACAAATTGGCAGCAATCTCGCGAATTTTTTGAGCATATGGTCGCGCATTACGCATCCGTTCTTGGGCGCGCCGCATCTTAGAAGCGGCGACCATTTCCATTGCCTTCGTGATCTTGCGCGTATTTTGTACGCTCTTGATCTTAGATCGTATCTCTTTTGTGCCTGCCATGATCTTCTCGAATCCTTAGAACGAGGCCGAACGCTTGAAATCCTCAATCGCAGCTCGTAACGCAGCTTCGTCTTCTTTGCTCAAGTCTTTGGTTTCTTCTATTCGGGATACCAAATCCGCAAATTTCGATTTCAAATGTTCTTGCAGGCCTTTTTCAAATGGCAAAACCTGCTTAATATCCAAATCATCAAAAAAGCCGTTATTTACCGCATAAAGGGAAGCGGCCATTTGCCAAACTTGCATTGGCTGATATTGAGGTTGTTTACATAATTCAGTTACCCGGCGACCGCGTTCAAGCTGTTTGCGTGTTGCCTCATCCAAATCCGAAGCAAACTGTGCAAACGCTGCCAACTCGCGATATTGAGCCAAGTCAGTACGAATACCGCCAGATAATTTCTTAATCACCTTAGTTTGGGCTGCTCCGCCCACACGTGAAACAGAAATACCGGCATTAATCGCAGGACGAATACCAGCATTAAACAAATCCGTTTCCAAAAAGATCTGGCCATCGGTAATTGAGATGACATTGGTTGGAACGAATGCCGAAACGTCACCGGCTTGGGTTTCAATAATAGGCAATGCCGTTAATGAACCGGTTTTACCTTTTACAGATCCGTTGGTGAATTTTTCCACGTACTCAGCGTTTACTCGAGCAGCACGCTCCAATAACCGGGAGTGGAGATAAAACACGTCGCCAGGATAGGCCTCGCGACCTGGTGGACGGCGCAATAACAATGAGATTTGACGATAGGCAACGGCTTGTTTTGTTAAGTCATCATAAACAATCAACGCGTCTTCGCCGCGATCTCGGAAATATTCCCCCATTGTGCAACCAGCATAAGCAGACAAATACTGCATGGCAGCCGATTCTGATGCGCTAGCAGCAACGACAACGGTATAGTCCATTGCCCCTAATTCTGTCAGTCTGCGCACAACGTTTGCAATGGTAGAAGCTTTTTGTCCAATCGCAACATAAACGCAATAAACGCCTTTGCCTTTTTGGTTAATAATGGCGTCTACCGCTACGGCTGTTTTACCTGTTTGACGGTCTCCAATAATTAATTCGCGTTGACCGCGGCCAATAGGAACCATTGAGTCAATCGCCTTCAAACCGGTTTGCACAGGCTGACTAACAGATTGACGGGCGATTACGCCTGGCGCAACTTTCTCTATGAAATCGGTTAACTTCGCATTTACAGGGCCCTTGCCATCAATTGGCTGACCAAGTGCGTTTACAACCCGTCCGAGCAATTCTGGACCAACCGGAACCTCTAGAATTCGACCAGTACACTTAACCGGATCGCCCTCTTTAATATGGGTGTATTCGCCAAGCACCACAGCGCCTACTGAATCGCGCTCTAGGTTTAACGCCAAGCCGATTGTATTGCCGGGGAACTCCAACATTTCACCCTGCATCACGCCTGATAAACCATAAACTCGACAAATACCATCAGTAACTGAAATTACAGTGCCCTGATTGCGAAGCTGGGAATCAACGCCCATTTCACTAATTCGGCTTTTGATCAGTTCGCTGATCTCGGAAGGGTTGAGTTGCATTACTTACTCCTGGGTCTTAATTCGTATGTTCTTAATAGGGATAACTCATGCTTCAAGGCTGGCTTGCATTTGGGCCAACTGGGCCTTAATGGAACTATCCAAAACTTCATCGCCAACTTGAATGCGCACTCCGCCAATCAATGCTGGGTCCACTTGGATAGTTGGACGCAATTCTTTCCCACCAAAACGCTTTTTCAAACTTGACAGCAAACTACTTAATGCATCCCCATCAAGAGGAAATGCACTAGTGATAATTGCTTCTGCGGCACCTTCACTCTGATTTTTCATGGCTTGAAATTGTCTAGCAATTTCACCCATGGCAGATAAGCGATGATTTTGATTGACCAGACTTAAAAAAGCCAAAACCTTCTCATCCAGCTTGACTTTCACAATGCTCGAAAGCAGTTTGGTCACATCGCTTGCTGAAGTTTTTGGATTATTTGCCAAAACAGCTATATCCGGAAACTCAGCCAGCTGTGCCAACTCAGATAGCTGCTGCAAACTTGAATTCAGTTCAGCGGGCTTCGAGCTAAGAAATAGCGCTTCGGCATAAGGACGGGCAATAGTGGCTAAATCAGCCATATCAAAGCTCTGCCTTCAGTTGGTCTAACAGGGCGGCATGAGATTTTGCATCAACCTCACGGCGCAGAATTTGTTCCGCACCTCTAACCGCAAGAATTGCCACTTCAGCTCGCAATATTTCACGTGCTCGAGTTACTTGCTGATCAGCGTCTTGTTTTGCCTGAGAAATAATTCGCGCGGCTTCTGCCTGAGCATTTGTTCGAATTTCTTCTGCCGACATCTGCGCACGCTTTTCTGCCTCTGCTACACGTTGAATGCCTTCTTGACGAGCGCTTGCTAATTCCTGCTCGGCATGTTTTGAAGCTGATGCTAAATCAGCTTTACCACGCTCAGCTGCTGCTAAGCCTTCGGCTACTTTAGTTGCGCGCTCGTCCAAAGCCTTCACCAAAGGGGGCCACACAAAGCGTGCAACAACCCACCATAAGATGAAGAAAACGATCATTTGCGCGAATAGGGTCGCGTTCAGATTCACGATGTTCCTTTCAGTATTGTTAAGTGCTGGTAGATGACCTTAAGTCATCCGGGCCAAAACAATTACTTAATAACTGCAAGCAGTGGGTTTGCAAATGCAAACAACATTGCAACACCAACGCCGATCAAGAAAGCAGCATCGATCAAACCGGCCAATAAAAACATTTTGGTTTGCAATTCATTCATCAACTCAGGCTGACGTGCTGCACCTTCAATGAATTTTCCGCCCATTAAGCCGATGCCTAAACAGGCACCTAATGCGCCAAGGCCAATGATGAGGCCAATGCCGATTGCGGTTAGTCCTTGAATGTTGGCTAAGAATGCTTGCATGTTTACTCCTAAGTATTAAAAGGTAAAGTTAAAAATAAAAAATTAGTGGTGACTATGTGCCTGCCCAATGTAAACCAAGGTCAGCATCATAAAAATAAAAGCCTGCAACAGGATTACCAAGATGTGAAAGATTGCCCAGGCCGAGCCAGCAATCACATGTCCAACTAAACCAAGAACCGATAAATCTAGACTAAATGTCCAAATGCTACCGAGCAAGGCTATTAAAAGAAATATCAATTCGCCAGCGTACATATTGCCAAATAGCCGCATGCCCAACGACACTCCTTTTGCAACGTACTCAATTAAATTTAAAACCAGATTAAATGGTGCTAGATACCACTTTGCCCCAAAAGGCGCTGAAAGCAGTTCGTGTACAAAACCTCCAAGGCCTTTAACCTTGAAGCTGTAGAAAAACACCAATAAAAGAACAGAAAATGATAAGCCAAGTGTTGCATTCAAATCGGTTGTTGGAACTATCTTGTGATGAGGCACATGCACCCCAAAACTACCAATAAAGTGATTCACGCCAACAATCCAATCAACCGGCACCAAATCCAACGTATTTAGCATGATGATCCAACAAAATACAAAAAGTGCTAGCGGTGCGATAAATGAACGATCCCCGTGTACGATGCTTTTTGATTGTGTCTCCACCATCTCTACTAGGATCTCTATCAAAGCCTGAAACCTACCAGGCACTCCAGGTGAGGCGCGTCTTGCGGCTATCAGAAGCAATACTACCGCCAAAACACCCATCAATGAAGTCCAAAAGATGGTGTCAAAATTAAATACACTGAAATCAATAATGGCGGCTTGCTTTCCACCAACGCTATTTAAGTTTTGCAAATGTTCTGCAATATATGCGGTTGGGGTGAGCGGTTCACTAGCCGCATGATGGGCTAACTCTACAGCTGCGTTTGCTTCGCTAGACATCTATCAACCTGTCCTTTTATGTTTCCATCTGTCCGCCCATCACCGCCATAGCCACGCAAACCAATAACACTTAAGCGTAGCAAGATACGTGATCAGCAACGGTATCCATTGTAAATCCGGTTGCCTAATGGCAAATCCAACAAACAGCATTATAGTCACGGCAATTTTTATAAATTCGCCGGATACTATTGCTGCTAAATAACTACCAGAACTTGGTTGTGGAGATTTTTTAGCAAACTCTAGGCGCAACAAAAACAAACCTGAAGGCAAAAAACCAATTAGCCCCCCCACCAAAGCGGATTCAGTATAAACGTTTGTGATTGGTAACCCGCTAAAAATCGCCCACATAAGCGCGATTAATAGGGTAACTAAGACCTGGGCTATCACTACAAACCAGGCAGAAAATGCAGAAAATTGCCTTGGATTCGCTTTTCGCAAAGCATTCATTTCCTCTTTGCTGTAAACGCGGTATTCCTCTATTGGCTCATCCCATGGATCTTGACTACC